>JAUNPM010000007.1 GCA_030536675.1 Clostridia bacterium
AAAATTTCTTTTTATTTGGGAGAAGTTCCGTAAAGCCTTTAAATGACATATAGACAGTGTGTGTGTTTGCGGTTGTGTGTATATCAACATTGTGACCTCTTGCTTCGGCATAGAGTATTGAGTTTTCGGGTATATGCAGTGTTTGGCGGTTTTTCTTTATTGTGATAATACATTCCCTGTTTGAACTGCTGATCCTGTTAAGTATATTTGAAATACGTTCCTTTTGAGGAGGTTTTATTAAATAGTCAAATGCCTGTACTTCATAGCCTTCAAGTGCATATGACTTTTCTGTTGTAACAAAAATAATGGGAACAAAGTCGTTGATTTTTCTTATTTTTCTTGCTAATTCCATTCCGTTTTTTTCATGCATCAATATATCAATAAAAAGGGCGGAAAAATTATTTTTGGTAAAGTCCGTGTAAAATTTATCGGGGCTTGTGTAAATATTTATTTGACAAATTATGTTGTTATCTTCCCCACATTCTTGTATTAAATGTTTTAAGCTTTCCGCTTCCGTGTATAAATCATCTAAAATGGCAATGTTCATATAATCACATCCTTAAATCTATTTTAACATATTTATATAATCATATTCAATATTCAATATTACCGCTTATGACGATTAATAACCACTTGTGATGATTGGGTTGAAATAGAAATTTTTATTTGATATAATTTAAAAAAATACATATAAGGAGTTGTTAATTATGAAAGCATTAAAAAATGTATGGATAATTTCTGCTTTAATTGCTGTAATGATTCTGTTTGTCAATATTACAACAGCATCGGCTGCAGATGACATAACAGTTTTAACAAGCGGAGATTGCAGCGATGATAATACCACATATCCGTCAAATGTTACATATACGCTTACTTCAGACGGTATATTCAGAGTAAGCGGAAACGGATATATGGAATCCTATTATGTTTATAATAATGTGCCTACAATGCCATGGATTGATTACAGGGACAGTATTAAGGAGGTCATTATAGAAGATGGCGTTTTTAATGCAGCTTATGGTGGATTTGTTGGGTGTAATAATCTTAAAAAGGTCACATTGGCGGACAGTGTAATAAATATAGAGCCGTCAGCCTTTTCTGCTTGTACGGCATTGACGGATATAAATGTGGAAAATATAGGATGGATAGGTGCCTCTGCTTTTGCGGACTGTTCCGCTCTTGAAAGGGTAAATTGTCAAAAGGCATCATATTTGGGGGAACAGGCTTTTGCTGCGTGTTATGGACTTAAAGAAATTACATTGGGTGAGGGCTTAACAGAAATAGGCGAAACGGCTTTTTACCAATGTATTTCATTGGAGAGTATTAATATTCCGTCAACGACAGAAACAATAGGTTTTGGTGCTTTTGGCTATTGTACATCACTTGAAAGAGCTGTGATACCGGAAAGTGTGACCGTAATTAATGGCAACACCTTTTACGGCTGTAGATCTCTTAAAAGTGTGGAAATACCTCAAAATGTAACATCTATAGGAAGTTATGTTTTTTATGGCTGTAGTAATTTAAGCTGTGTTTATTTGTATGAAAATTCCTATGCGGATAAATTTATGACTGAAAACAACGGAAGTATTGCAAGAAAATACATAACAGAGGACAATGCAGTTCAAATAAGTGAAATAGATACCGAGAATAACAGACTTAAGCTGTTGATCGATACAAATAAGCTGGGTGGAAGCCCTGAGAATGCTCAGTATCTTGAACAGGTCAACGTTATTGTTGATGACGAGGAGCAGGGAGTAAAATATTATGTATATGATGATACGGAACAGTATGCCGTGTTTGAAATAGAATATATAAATAATTCAGCTGACAGCGCTGATATAAGAGCGGAAGCAAAGGTCAAAGAAAGTGACGATTCATTTAAGTATTATGTTACGGAAGTATATAGTATTGATTAAGGGGGAATTAAAATGAGAAAATATGCTAAACCAATAATTGAAATGACTGTATTTAAAAATCAAGATAACAATATGGCTCTTGTTTCGGGAAATTATAACACTGCAAACTTTATAAAGAACGGCGGAGTTAATATAATTAATTTACACAGTTAAAAGCAACAAAAGAGGCGGTATGGTCGTTAAAGACCATACCGCCGTTTTTAATATAATATATATTAGCAGATACCCTGAGCTAACATAGCATCGGCAACCTTTAAGAAGCCTGCAATATTAGCACCTGCAACAAAGTTATCCTTCATACCGTAAGCTTCAGCCTTTTCGGTCATATTCTTACAGATATTAACCATAATGCCGTGAAGTTTAGCGTCAACTTCTTCAAATGTCCAGCTTAATCTTTCGCTGTTCTGGCTCATTTCAAGAGCTGATGTAGCAACACCGCCTGCATTTGCGGCCTTAGCAGGAGCAAATAATACGCCGCTCTTTAAGAATACGTCAATAGCCTCTAATGTTGAAGGCATATTAGCACCTTCACCAACTGCTATACAGCCGTTTGCTGCAAGAGTTTTAGCGTCTTCTTCGTTAAGCTCGTTCTGAGTTGCACAAGGAAGAGCAATGTCACACTTAATATTCCATACACCCTTGCCCTCATGGTATTCAGCGTTCTTATGAGTTTCTGTATATTCTGAAAGTCTGCCTCTTCTGTTAAACTTAAGATCCTTAACATATTCAATGTCAACACCGTCAGCATCGTATACATAACCGTTTGAATCGGAGAATGATACAACCTTTGCGCCTAACTGAGTTGCCTTTTCAGCAGCATAAACAGCAACGTTGCCTGCGCCTGAGATAACAACTGTCTTGCCCTTGAAGCTGTTGCCCTTGTTATTAAGCATTTCTTCAACAAGGTATACAAGACCATAGCCTGTAGCTTCTGTTCTTACTAAAGAACCGCCGAATGTAAGACCCTTACCTGTTAAAACACCTTCATAAAGACCTGTAATTCTCTTGTACTGACCGTACATATAGCCTACTTCTCTTCCGCCTACACCGATGTCACCTGCAGGAACATCAGTATCGGCTCCGATATGTCTGTAAAGCTCTGTCATAAAGCTCTGGCAAAATCTCATAACTTCATTGTCAGACTTGCCCTTAGGATCAAAGTCTGAACCGCCCTTGCCTCCGCCTATAGGAAGACCTGTTAAGCTGTTCTTGAAAATCTGCTCGAAGCCTAAGAATTTAATGATACCAAGGTTTACAGATGGGTGGAATCTTAAACCGCCCTTGTAAGGTCCGATAGCAGAATTAAACTGTACTCTAAAGCCTCTGTTTACCTGTACATTGCCCTTGTCATCGATCCAAGGTACTCTGAACATAATCTGTCTTTCAGGCTCTACAAGTCTTTCAAGAAGAGCAGATTCTTCATATCTCTTATCAGCCTCAATAACAGGCTTAAGAGTTGTTAATACTTCTGTTGCTGCCTGATGAAATTCAGGCTGAGCGGGGTTTTTAGCTATAAGTTCGGCAAGAACTTTATCTACATATCCCATAATTTTGTTTCCTCCGTTCTATGATTTTATTCATATGTTGTAATATGTTGGGAACAAAAAATTCACTTAAAAGTGTTGTTGGTGGCAACTGTGCCGAAGCACAAAAATTTTTTGTTTTTGTATAAAAAAACACAACAGCTTTACTATTGCATTTTTTTACTTTAACCCTTTAAATTAATTATAATAGTATTTGCATTATTTGTCAACAAATTTGATTTGTGCAAATATAACGAAAAAAATTAAGTTTTTTATGCAAAAAGTTAAAAAAATAATTATTTGTGATAAAAAACATAAGATTATAAATATTTTCCCTTTATTATGGGATATAAAAAATTGTTTTGAATACATATATGCAGATAAAATATGTATACATTAAACTGTAAAAAATAAAAAACGTTTTTTATTAAATATAAATAATTCCATTGAAAAATGACGAAATATAGGTTAATATAATATATATAATATTAAGGAGGAAGCTATGAAAAAATTTTTATTGACAATGGTATGTTCACTGTTATTTGCTTTGCCCGTATATGCCGACACCATAATTACGGCACCTATTGACGGCAGACCTATAAGCAATGAATATCTTGAAAATATTGTAGAAATAGGGAATGACGATTTTTATACCGTATCCGATGACGGCTTGGATTTCTTTTCATCTTATGAGCCTGATAATCACCTTGGAAACAGTGAAAAGGTGAGAGAGGAAATATATTCTCTTGTATCGGAGCATAATAATAAGTCTTCTTATATTACAAACGGATTGGTGGGCAGCAGATGCGGAGTTAATTATGATAATTATACTCAGGCTGTTGAAGATTTGGAAAAGCTTGTAACGGATTTTCCCGAACCTACATATTATGTAAATCTTGCCGTTCCACGTACACTGCCTGAAACAAGATTTAATGAAATATGGTGCAATGATGAAAAGCTGAGGGGCTTGGGATATTATTATCTTAAATATAATGAAAATGCTGAGGACTATGATGTCATAAACAGTAAGTATGGTTATGTTACTCCCACACAGTATATTATGGAGTTCAGTTATGTTGCAAACAAGGCTGAAGAAATAGGTGAGAGCAAGCTGACACAGTGGGAAAAAGCCTTTTTAAATTATTTTAACAACAATATAAAAAACAAGGCTCCATACAAGGAGTATGTGGATTATTACAAAAAGCCCTATGAAGCTACGGCATCAATAGGAAAACAGCTTATTAAAATGCAGAAGGAAGGACTGATCGATCAAATTGTAATAAGCAATGATGATCTGCAGATACCCGATTCAATAACTTATTTCTATAATAAGGGCTGTGACTGGGTTCAGACAAAGAATAATTCGCCTGTTAAATACAGCTATGCACGTACTTATGTGGAAACGGGAAATAACTCAATAATGAAAAGTATTGGAGAGGTAATTTCAAAAGAGGAGCTTTCAAAAGCCGGAAACGGTACGGGTAAATATGTAAACATTATATATGGTACCGATGAAGTGCCTCAGCTTATTTATGCAAGGGATTATGCAAGGAGAAAATATCTTACGGCAAATATTAAGTTTTTATATAATGACGTAAGCCAAAATGTTTCCACCTTTGATGTAAAGGAGCCGGGAAACATAGCAAGAACGGCATTTAACTTTGTAAAGGGTGATGTAGGTAAATATACACAAAATGGTTCAACTGTTTATATTTATGATTACAGGCTTAAAACAGACAAAACTGCATCTGCCCAAAATCAGCTTAAAAAAGATAAGGATAAGGGCGCAAATGTAGGACTTATTGAGCTTTTTGACGGCACAAAGGAAAATAAGATATTTAAGGACCTGCTTTATAATAAAAAGAGACTGTCACTTGCGGATATGGATATGTATTCTGCTTGGAATACAAACGGCAATGCTATAGGCTTGGGTGTTGCACATATGCAGGTCATATCCGTTGCAAAGGAAACAACTTCAAAGCCTGCCGATACTCTTAAGGCTCAAGTTAAGGTTATGGTTCAGCACAGTATAGAGGACGGACTTTACACCAAAAGCGGCAAGCTGACGCTTAGTAATAAGGGCTACAAGCCCAATGTTCAGGACAGGACGAAATCACAGACATTATATGAGCTTATGGACACGGAGAAAATAACAGGCTTGTTTGAAGGCGTTACAATGGGTAACAGTGAGGGAGAATACAAGGTTGACAGTGTGAGTATAAAAACTCTTAATTTCCCGTGGGGAAGAACATTTGATATTTATGTGGATACAGATGTTGAAGTAAGCAAGGTAAAAAGCAGTTAAACAATATAAAAAGACTGATATGCATTTTTGAGTGAAATTGCATATCAGTCTTTGTTTTTATTTGCTTAGGTTTTCGGCTTCACTTAAAACCTTTCTTACTGTTTGTTTTGAAACAAGCATAGATACGTCATCTCCCTTGTTTACAACATAGAAGCTGTTATCATAGTCATAGTAATTTGCCGTATCCTGTGTACCATCGCTTAAATCAAATGTAATTGAAAGTGCAGGTGAGCCGCTTGGAGTATAGGTGTTTATAATATTGTCAAAGCCTATTCCCACAATTAGTTCATAGAAATCGGTAAATGTATCCTTATCTACTAATTTGCCGTTAATGTAGCTGTTTCTGTAATCCTTTGTAACACCGTCAATTTCTCTGAAATCATTTTCTCCTTCGGCTTTAAATTCTATTGTATATGTTTTATCGCCGTTTATTGTGATCTCATTTACTTTTGAACGCTGATAAAGAGATATGAATTTTTCAACAAAGTCAGCTATTGAGGCATTTACAAAGGGGCTTAAAGCTCTGTACTCCATTGTGAATACCTCGGGTCTGTCATTTACCATAACATATGAGTAGGTGTTGTCTGTATCGGGAACAAATGCACCTACCTTTACTGATATATTATTATCATTATCCGCAATATAAAATGTGCAGTTTGGTGAATCAAGTCCGTACAGTGACAGGTCCTTGGGGGCTATATCCGCAAGCTCTGATATATTAAGACTGTCTAAATTCATAAGTACGCTTGATTGTAAATTATAGGGATAAACAAGCATATTTTCAACAGGCTCTTCCATTATAAGAGTTGCAAGCCCGTTTTGCTCTGAATACTCCCTTGCAAGAGGATTATCACTTTCGTATTTAATTACAATATTGTCTTTATCTTTGTAATTTATTGTAAGCTCCTGTATTGTGTCGCTGTCAATTTTAGAAAGAGATTTATCTATAAGGTCGTTAAGTCCGTATTCAAGACAGCTTATATTTGCCGAGTTTACCATATATACATCGCTGCTTCCGTTTATATTTACATAATTATATTTGCCGTCGGTTGTGGCAGAGCCTATATTGATTTGTGTATTTCCGCTTATTGCTGTTGCGGCAGGAGAATCAAGGGAATATTTTGAAAGATCCTGTACATTCTCCTCAATAAGCTCCTGAGCGTAAAGTCTTGAAAATACTGCTGCAATTTTGTTTATAGCAGACTGATCAAACAAATTATCATAGTTTTTTATAGTCCAATTATCTCCGTCCTTGACAAAAACAAATTCTCCGTTGTTGTTTTTGAGTGTAAATTCATTTACATCTTTTTCGGCTGTGAGCTGAGTGCCAAGATCCGAAAGAGATATGTCATCAACCTCGGCTTCATTTGTTTCATCGTTATTTCTTGAGGATAAAAACATATATAGACCAAAAAGCAATGCCAGTATAACTACTGCGGCAAGTAAGCCGTATAATTTCTTTTTCATTATTTATTTCTCCTTATTACCCATATAACAAAGCCTGCGGCAAATAATATGCCGGGTATAACTATCCAGCTTATTATTTTTATGGTTGAGGCTGTGCTTTCATCAACTACAATTGTAGGGTTTTCAAGATTTTTTGAAGCAATGTATATATTGTCCGAACTGTCATTGAGCCAATTTAAGCTGTTTACAACAAATGTTGAATTTGCATTATTGACCATAGAATCCGTGTTTGGATCAATAAGGTAGTAGCTGCAGCCTGATACTATGAGCTTTGTTGTGTGCTGAGTGTCCGTGTAATTGGAGTCGGTTACGGCTACGGTAATGTTAAAAGGTCCCTCTAAATCTCCGCTTTCTTTATTTGCAGAGGTGTTGCCTTCCTTTTTGATGTATGCCTTGCCGCTTGTTGTAAGAAGAGGCTCTGTAACAAGTCCCTGCTTTTGGTATTCGGTATTTTTTAAGCTCTGACAGGCAACTGCAAGAGTATGATAATCCTTTGAAATAAGAGCTGTGTTAATGTCGTGTTCGTTGAATTGAGGCAAAACAGCATAAGGATACATCATATATGAGGATTCGTCCCCTTCGTATACATATCCGTTTTCAAGAGTAATGCCGTAAGATTCGGGTATACTCATAAGATTAACGCATTTTTCGGTGTCAACACCGCCTAAAAGAAGGAAGGCTCTGCCGTCATTATTAAGATAATTGAGAACCTTTTCAACCTCTGCCTGTGAATAATCCCTGTCAACAGGTGTGATCACAATAGAAGTACAGTCGGCGGGAATGTCATTGTCAAGAAGATTTATTGTGTTTGACGTATAATTTGCAAGTTTAAGCTGATCGTTTAATGATGTAAAATTGGAAGGGTCTGCTTCACCGTGTCCCGTTATAAAGTATACGGTGGGAGAAACCTCCATATTTACATATTGAAGGGCACTTGTAAGTGCGGATTCAAGGTTTAATCTGCCGTTGTCCGTATAGTAATCACTGTAGTTTATTACTTTAAATTTGCTGCCGCTTTCAACTATAATACTGTTTACGTCTACACTTACGTTTTCGGAAGCGTATTTTTTGCCGAAGTCGGGGTGAAGATACAAGTCCGTGTTTTCAACTTTAATATGGCTGCTTGCCTGTTCGTACTTGTCAATTACTTGGTTTACACGGCCTATAACAGCCTCGGAGCTTCCTGTTCGGAACAGGGTATATACATTAATATCAGATTTTACGTTATTAAGTACAGATGTGGTTTCATCGGAAAGTGAAAATATGTCATCTTTTGTAAAATCAAATGATTTGTTAAACTGACCTACTATCAGGTTGATTACTATAAGTATGGCTATGAATATAAGTGTGACAACAACGGAATATGTGCCATACTTGAGTCTTTTATCGTTAAATAGCTTATTCATACAGTGCCTCCTAACTCCATCTTCTTTTTTCAATAACATTTACGGTAAGATATAAAAATGCAATTGAAAATGTAATATAGTAAATTATATCGGATATTGATATTATGCCCATATAAAAGTTTTCAAATCTGTTGAGAACTGAAAACCAGCCAAGGACGCTTACTATTACACCGTCAAAAAGATTAGGTTTAAAGAGATAAAAAACTCCTGTTGCAACAAAGCACATCAGAGAAAATATGCCTGCAAGAGGGAAGTTTTTTGTGCTGCTGTATATTAAAAGCGCCAGAGCAAGTATTATAACTACAATAAATATAATTGAGGACGCAACGGTAATAGGTGCAGATGAGGATATATTATCCATCATAAGCAAAAGAAAAACCGCTGCAAATGTTGCCGCTGCGGCAACGATCTGATTATCCGTAAGGACTGATATAAAAAGTCCCACGCTTATAAGACAGCCGCCCATCATAAAATAACCTAAAAGTCCCACTATAGTGGTTCCCCAGTCGGGTTCTCCCAAACGGGAAAGCATAAATGGGAAAATAAGTGTAATTGCTATGCCTATAAAATAAAGAGTGAGAGCGGATAAAAATTTTCCTCCCACAATATCAGGTACTTTAATGGGAGCTGAAAATAAAAGCTGATCTGTCTTTTGTCTGGATTCTTCCGCAAAAAGACGCATTGTAAGCACCGGAATAAGTATCAAAAACATTATCATTGAACCTGCAAGGGCATCATTGTAATTTGCATTTCTTGATATAATATTTTGGGATATAAAAAAATATCCCGTAATCAAAACAAGAAACCCTAAAAAGCCGTAGCCCGTAATGGTTGTAAAATAATTTCGTAATTCTTTTTTATAAATGGAAAGCACTATTCATCAGCCTCCTTGTTTTCTGCTTCCTCTGCGCTGCCTTGGGCAAAGGCTATTGAGAGCACCTCGCCGTTATCTTCCTCTGAAGTGTTTTCAAATGTTCCGTTTATAACCTTGAGAAAGACTTCTTCAAGACTGCTTGTAAGAGGTCTGAGCATAAGAATTGATATCCTTTCTTCAGCCATTGCCGCAAAAATAATTTCTCTTATGTCTGAACCTTCACTGCCGAAAACCTTAATATTATATGTGCCGTCATTATTGCTGCTGTCAATTGTGACGGAATCTATACAGCTCCATTCTCTGAGCTTTTCAACGGCAAGGTACGGATCTCCTTTTATTGTTACAAGCTGTGCGGAGTTTCCTGCCGTATTAATAAGCTCTTCCGTTGACTGACTTGCAACGATCTTGCCCTTATTTATAATTATTATCCTGTCGCATATTTCACCAACTTCTCCTAAAATATGTGAGCTTAAAATGACAGTGTGTTTTTTGCCCAAACGCTTTATTAGATCCCTCATTTCAATTATCTGTTTAGGATCAAGTCCTGATGTTGGCTCATCAAGTATAAGCACATCGGGATCGCCTACAAGAGCCTGTGCAACTCCAACTCTTTGTCTGTAGCCCTTTGAGAGGTTTTTAATAAGTCTGTTGAAAACATCTCCAAGCTGGGTTGTGGCTGTAATATCTTTGATCATAAAATCTCTTTCGGATTTTTTTACTTTTTTTAAATCGCATACGAACTCAAGATATTCTTTAACTGTCATATCACCGTAAACAGGAGGAACATCGGGAAGATATCCAAGCTGTTTTTTAGCCTTAATGGGATCTTCGAGAATATCGAAGCCGTTAATACGCACTGTGCCTTCCGTAGATGAAATAAATCCTGTCATCATATTCATTGTTGTTGTTTTGCCTGCTCCGTTAGGTCCCAGAAAACCGACAATTTCACCGTCATTAACAACAAATGATATGTTGTCAACTGCTGTGTGAGGTCCAAACTTTTTGGTTAAATTTTTTACCTCTATCAAAGTGAAGCCTCCTTTTTTTATTTATTTTAATTATTTATAAATTTATATTATTAATATAATACACTATTTTGCATAATTTTGCAATTGATAAAGGATTAATTCTATATTAAGGTTTTATGAATTGAAAAAGGATGACCTTTCGGGCATCCTTTTGACTATCAATAAACCTATTTAAGTGATAAAAAATTTGAATAATTGTGACATATAACTTGCAATTAGCGTCGCAGACTTTAATCCGCAGGCGGAAATCGCATTTTCGCTGAGGACAGGAACTTTTCTGTAAACAAGCTGTTTTGACAGCTTGTTTGCGGAAAACTTGGTAGTTCCTTCCTTAGCTAACTGAAAGAAATGTAAGCATTTCTTTCAAGGCTGTCGATTTTTCGACAGCCGGAAGGATGACCTTTCGGGCATCCTTAAAATGATTTAAATGATCTATATATTAGTACGGTCTGTATATGTCATATGCAACTAATCTTAAAAGTTTTGAAAGATCCTCAAAGGAGGCAGCGTTATTGAGATATTTGCTTACCATTCTGTCAATGTATGAGGATTGAGAATACATAACGTAAATTTCTCTGACATATTTTATATATTCATAGTCTGCTTCTGTTTTAGCTAATTTGTCAAAGCTCTTAAATACATTTCTCCTGTCAATAGCTAATTCAGTAGGTGTTTTTACAAAAGCGGCATCGCTTTTTTTGATAGCTATTTCTTTTTCTTTTAAAGCCTTAAAGTTTTCTACGGTAATTGTTTTAAGGGTGGTATTCACGTCCTTAAAGTCATATTTTTCCGTAAAATTGTCGGGGAAGGTTATTCCCTTTTGAGTATAAAGGGGATTGCCGCCTGCGTCATTTATGTTCATACCTACTTTGAGTACGAGATCTGCGTCTTCGGGCACTGTGACAGTCTGCTTGCCGTAAAGAAGATCACTGTCATAAACGGGATACTGCTTATTTAATAAAACATATGATTTAATGAATAAAATTGTATGTCTGACTTTGTCATATTTGTAGAATGCCAAATATCCGTTTTTTTCGTTTTCATTGACCTCTAACTGATATGTGCCGCCTTTGGTAAGATAGCCTGATATAGGCGCATAGCCGTCCTTGTTAAAATCAACGCCGACTTTATCAAGGTCTTGTGCCGGCACTGCATAGCAGTTTTCAAGATAGAGAAAGTCTATTCTTGCATCATCGTCATCATAGCCTCTTAAGTTTAAATATTGGGAATTTTCAAAATAGCTTGAATATATACAGGTTCCCTGATTTGTTGGAACAGAGCTGTCGTCGCCGTTGTAAAATTTGTTGTTTTCAAAGTAGTGAGGATACACATAGTCTTCACTTGTGCCGAAAAGTAGCTGCTTATTCTTTTTAAATTCTACATATGCTTCCTTTTGATTTTTATATATTCCCACATAAGAGGGCTTTGTAAAATCCTTTGTTATTAACATATAGGGTTGGGCAGGAATATCTACGTCTATGTAATAAAGCTCCTTTTCGTATTTTACAGGCTCTGTGCTTTCCTCGGCATATACAGGGAGAGCTGTTAAGGTAAGGGCTGCTGTAATAACAAGTGTAACAAGTTTTTTGAGTTTCATAATATTACCTCCTCTTTGTTTAATAATTGATTATATTACTCTTCGTGAGTTGCTTCATAAATGCCATAAAATCGTTCAAGAGTGCATATACGAAGATTATAAGTCGTATATTCATAAAAATCAGACCTATAGTCGTTATATGCAACCAATCTTAAAATTTTTGAAAGGTCTTCAAAGCAGGTAGCATTATAAAGATATTTGTTGATCATATTATCAATATAATTGGATTGAGAATACATAGTGTAAATTTCTCTTACGTATTTTATATATTCATAGTCCGCAGGGGTCTTGGCAAAGCCGTTAAAGCTCTTAAATATATTCCTTCTGTCAACAGACAATTGTGTGGATGACTTTATAAAAGCATCGTCGCTTTTTTTAATGGCTATTTCTTTTTCTCTCAGTGCTTTAAAGCTTTTAACGGCAATATCCTTAAGTGTTGGATTTACGTCATTAAAGTTATATTTTTCAGTAAAATTGTCGGGGTATGTTATTCCCTTGTGGGTATAAATAGGATTGCCGCCTATATCGTTTATATTTATTCCGATTTTAAGAATGACGTCTGTTTCTTTGGGTATCGTAACCAGTGTGTTGTCTATAATATATTCGGTTTTGCCTGAAAAATACTGCTTGTTTATTATAACTCTGCGTGTAAGAGGTCTTAGCTGTTTTCTAAATTTGTCATATTCATAGCAGGCAAAATATCCTACTCTTTCGTTTTCATTGACCTCTATCTGGTATGTTTCTTCATTTGTGATAAATCCCTCCGAAGGCATAAAACCATCTCTGTTAAAATCAAGGTTGGTTTTATTTATGTCATTTGTGGGTATGGCATAGCAGTTTTCAAGATAGAGAAAATCTTTTCTTGTGTTATTGTATTTATATTGGTATAAATCAATATATGAAGAATATTCAAAATAACTTGAAAGCAGACAGTTCCCTTGATTGTTTGGGACGGAAATGTCATCTGCACTGTAAAATTTGTTGTTTTCAAAGTAGTGAGGATATATGTAGTCTTCACTGGTTCCGTAGATCAATGTTTTGCTTGTTTCAAATTTTGCATTTACTCCCTTTTGATTTGTGTAAACTCCCACATAAGAGGGCTTTGTAACGTCCTTTGTTATTAATATATAGGATTCAGCGGGTATACCCTCCCCTATATAATAGAGGTTTTTTTCGTATTTTACGGGTTCGGTGTTTTCCTCTGCAAGTACGGGAAGTGCTGAAAATGAGAGCACTGCAGAAAGAATAAGTGTTATAATTTTTTTTAGCTTCATAATTTTGACCTCCTCTTTTAATGTTTGTATATTAAGTTTAACACAAAGAATCGGATATTGCAATTGTTATTTTAAATTATGAAACTATTTTGTTTTGGAATAAAAAAATGCCGGAATAAAAATTCACGGCATTTTATATGGATAAAATTATTTATTTTTATTTGCGTTTTGAAGCATTAAAGCTCTGACCTTTAAAGGAAGTCCCATAAGAGTAATAAAGCCTTCTGCGTCTTTGTGTGAGTAATGATCGCCTGTTGTAAAGCTGGCAAGGTCATCGCTGTAAAGGCTGTAAGGTGACTTAACTCCCGCACTTATAATGTTGCCTTTGTAGAGCTTTAATTTAGCTGTACCTGTTACATATTCCTGTGTAACATCTACAAATGCTGCAAGAGCTTCTCTTAAAGGAGTGAACCATTCGCCTCTGTAAATCAAGTCGGCATATTTAATTCTTATTGTTTCCTTATAGTCTGTAGTTGCTCTGTCAAGGCAAAGGTATTCAAGATCTCTGTGTGCAGCATAAAGAATAGATCCGCCGGGTGTTTCATAAACACCTCTTGATTTCATACCTACAACTCTGTTTTCAACAAGGTCTGTGATACCAACGCCGTTTTCGCCGCCGATTTTGTTAAGGTATGTCATAATTTCAAGAGGCTTCATTTCTTTGCCGTCTATTGTAACGGGGATACCTTTTTCAAAGCCTATTTCTACATATGTAGGAGTGTCGGGAGCCTGTTCAGGTGATACACCAAGCTTTAAAAGGTTTGCAAAGTCAGGCTCGTTTGCAGGGTTTTCAAGATCAAGACCCTCGTGGCTTATATGCCAAAGGTTTGAATCTCTTGAATAGGAATCTTCTTTTTTCATAGGTACTTCTATACCTCTGTCAATAAGGTATTGTATCTCATCTTCTCTTGACTGTAATGTCCATTTGTCATCTCTCCATGCAGCTATTATCTTTAACTGAGGAGCAAGGGCTTTAATGCCAAGTTCAAATCTTATCTGATCGTTGCCTTTGCCTGTAGCACCGTGGCAAATAGCGTCAGCGCCTTCCTTAAGAGCAATGTCAACAAGTTTTTTTGCAATAAGAGGACGTGCGATTGATGTACCTAAAAGGTATTTGTCTTCATATACGCAGCCTGCTTTAACCATAGGGTAAATGTAGTCTGTAATGAGTTCTTCCTGAACATCTTCAACATAAATTTTGGAAGCGCCCTGTTTAAGAGCCTTTTCCTCAAGACCTGCTGTTTCTTTATTTGTTAAGCCTACATTTATGCAAGCTGCAATAACTTCGGCATTGTCATAGTTTTCCTTTAACCATGGTATAATAACTGATGTGTCAAGTCCGCCTGAATAGGCAAGTACGATTTTCATAGTGTATTCCTCCGTAATGTAATTTTTGATTGATTGTAATTATTTTAACACTCATACAATAAATATGCAAGCATTATTTTCATAAAATAATACTTTTTTGCAAAATTAATGAATTTTTATAAATTTTGCTTGCATATTATGCATAAAAGGTGTATAATCATAAAATCATTACAAAAAAGTAAAAAAGTACTGTACAATTAAGGAATTTAGTATTAAAATGTAATAATAAGATTTTTGGCTTAACGGAGGTTATTATGATTAAGGTTGGTATTATAGGAGCAACGGGTTATGCGGGACAGGAGCTTGTGAGAATAATATCTCAGCACCCAAAGGCGGAGGTTATTTCACTTACTTCACAGAGCTATGCGGGAAAGGATTATGAAGAGGTATACTCAAATTACAGACATTTAAGCTATATATGCGAAGAAGAGAATATTGAAAAAATGGCTGATTTATGCGACGTTATTTTTTTGGCTCTTCCTCACGGAGTAGCCAGTAAAAAAATAAACGAAAGCATATTAAAGAAAACAAAAATAATTGACTTAGGTGCGGATTTCAGACTTCAGAATCTTGAGGTTTATGAAAACTGGTATACAACACATTATTCAAAGGATATTTTGCCTGAGGCTGTTTACGGACTTTGCGAAATAAACAGGGATAAAATAAAGGGAAGACGAATAATTGCAAATCCCGGCTGTTATACTACCTGTTCAATATTGTCAATGTATCCTCTTGTAAAAGAAGGGCTTATTGACAATTCTTCAATTATAATAGATGCAAAATCGGGAGCAACGGGAGCAGGGAGGGGGCTTTCTCTTCCGAATCATTATTGTGAGCTTAATGAATCTGTGAAGGCGTATAAAATTGCAAGTCACAGACACACTCCCGAAATAGAGGAGCAGCTTAGTTATGCGGCAGGGGAGGACATTGTTATTAATTTTACTCCCCATTTGATCCCCATGGACAGGGGTATACTTGCTACCTGCTATGCAAATTTAAATGAAAACTGTACATATAATGACATAAAGGCAGTGTATGAAAAATATTACGGCAATGAATATTTTATAAGACTTACAAAAGAAGGAACTTTCCCTGAAACAAAGTGGGTAAAGGGTTCTAATTTTGTTGACATTGGATTTACTGTTGACAGAAGAACAAAGAGAGTTATTGTTATAGGTGCAATTGACAATTTGTTTAAGGGCGCCGCAGGACAGGCTGTTCAGAATATGAATATATTGTTCGGGCTTGATGAAAAAACGGGCATTGATTATGTGCCTATTTTCCCGGCATAAGAAAGGAAGTTGATATAATATGAAAATAATAGACGGAAATGTTGTATCTCCCAAGGGCTTTAAGGCTTGGGGAAATGCAGTTGGATTAAAGAAAAATAAAAAGGATATGGCTGTTATAGTAAGCGATGTGCTTTGCAACGGTGCAGGCTGTTTTACAACAAATGTGGTTAAGGCTGCGCCTGTACAGTGGGATATGAAAAATATTTCAAACAAAATAAAGGGTATAGTTGTAAACAGCGGCAATGCAAATGCTTGTACGGGAAAGCAGGGGCTTAAGGACGCTGAGGATACGGCGGGAAAGCTTGCGGAGCTTACAGGAGTTGAGGCTGAAAACGTGCTTGTGTGTTCAACAGGGGTCATAGGTGTGAACCTGCCTATGGATATAATATTAAACGGTGTTGAAAAGACTTACCCTAAAATTACGGACAGTGAAGAAGGGGGAAATGAAGCGGCAGAGGCAATAATGACTACTGATACATATGCCAAGAAAGCCGCAGTTGAAATAGAGATCGGTGGAAAAACGGTCACAATAGGCGGTATGGCTAAGGGTTCGGGAATGATAAACCCAAATATGGCAACAATGCTTTGTTTCATAACCACAGACTGTGCAATAAGCAGTGAAATGCTTAACAAGGCTTTAAGGGCAAGTGTTGAGGACACGTTTAATATGATAAGCGTTGACGGAGATATGTCTACAAACGACACTGTGCTGTGTATAGCAAACGGACTTGCGGGAAATGAAGAAATAAAGAGTGAAAACGAGGATTTTGAAAAGTTTAAGGAAGCTGTATATTACATAAACAAAAGGCTTGCAATGGCTTGTGCAGATGACGGAGAGGGAGCTACAAAGCTCATTGAGGCAAGGGTAACAGGTGCAAGGGATAAGGAAAATGCAAGGAAAATGGCTTTAAGCGTTGTTTCATCTTCTCTTTTAAAGGCGGCAATATTCGGCGAGGACGCTAACTGGGGAAGAGTGCTTTGCGCAATGGGTTACAGCGGAGCAGAGTTTGACCCTATGGGCGTAAGTATTATGTTCAGAAGCGAAAAGGGTGAAATAAAGTTAATGGATAAGGGAACTCCCATTGTGTTTGATGAGGATACAGCGGCTAAAATACTTTCAGCTCATAAGATATATATAGATATGATACTTGAGGAAGGAAATGGAGAGGCTGTTGCGTGGGGCTGTGACCTTACATATGATTATGTAAAAATAAACGGCGATTACAGAAGTTAAAGGTTTGGAGGCAAATATGTTAGATGTAATAAATAAGGCAAGCATACTTACGGAGGCATTGCCTTATATAAAAAAGTTTTCGGGAATTACTGTAGTTATTAAATACGGCGGAGCGGCATTGGTAAATGAGGAAATAAAGTCAACGGTCATTAAGGATATAGCCCTTATGAAGTATGTAGGCTTTAAGCCTGTGGTCGTCCACGGCGGAGGAAAGGACATAAATAAGGCTCTTGAGGCTGTGGGCATTGAGCCTAAGTTTAAAGACGGCTTAAGAGTTACAGACGAGGCTACAATGGATATCGTTCAGCAGGTCTTAGCGGGAAAAATAAATAAAAATCTTACTACGGAGCTTTGTATGCAGGGCATAAATGCTGTGGGCATATGCGGCAAGGACGCAGGCTTTATGCAGGTGAAAAAGGCAATGCCAAAGGGAATGGACATAGGGCTTGTGGGAGAAGTGACAAAGGTAAAGACAGAGCTTATAAACACTCTTATTGAAAACGACTTTGTTCCCGTAATATCCTCAATAGGTGTTGATGAAGAGGGTAAAAGCTACAATGTAAATGCCGATTATGCGGCGGTTGCGGTTGCGGGAGCGCTTAAGGCGCAAAAGCTGGTTTTTGTAACAGATGTTGCGGGAATAATGAGAGATGTAAATGATCCCGAAAGTGTGATATCAACAATAAAGGTGGATGAGGTAAATTCCCTTATTGAGGACGGCACCATTTCGGGTGGTATGCTGCCTAAGGTGGAATGCTGTATGGCGGGAGTTGAGGCAGGTGTAAACAATGTGCATATTTTAGACGGAAGAATCGCCCATTGTCTTATACTTGAAATATTTACGAAAAAGGGTATAGGTACTTTAATTGAAAAATAACGGAGGAATATAAATGAAAACATCAGATCTTGGAGAAAAATATGTTATGAAAACATACAGCCGTTTCCCTCTTACATTTGAAAAGGGTGAAGGTATGTATGTGTATGATGAAAACGGAAAGGAATATCTTGACTTTGTGGCAGGTATAGCAGTAAATTCACTGGGACACAATCACCCAAAGCTTGTTAAGGCTATATCAGAACAGGCGGCAAGATTAATACATATATCAAATTTGTATTATACAAAGCCTCAATGCACACTTGCGGAAAAGTTGGTTGAAAACGGAAGTCTTGACAAGGTGTTCTTCTGCAATTCGGGAGCGGAAGCAATAGAGGCGGCTCTTAAGCTGGCAAGAAAATACGGCTCAAAGAGCGGCAGAGAGGAAATAATAACAATGCACCGCTCTTTTCACGGCAGAACCTTCGGTGCAGTAACGGCTACAGGTCAGGAGCATTATCACGAGGGCTTTGGGGCAATGCTGCCTAACATTAAGTATGCGGAATTTAACGATATTGAGTCAGTAAGGAATACTGTAACAGACAAGACGGTTGCAATACTTATGGAGCCTGTGCAGGGTGAGGGCGGCATTATACCTGCCAAAAAGGAATTTCTTGAACAGGTGAGAGCATTATGCGATGAAAAGGACATATTGCTTATGTTTGACGAGGTTCAATGCGGAGTGGGCAGACTTGGTACACTTTTTGCATATCAGACATTTGGCATTGTTCCAGATGTTATGTCAACCGCTAAGGGCATTGCGGGAGGTATTCCCTGCGGCATAATGATGGCTAAGGAAAAGGTGGCAGAGGCTTTTGTGCCGGGAGATCACGCATCTACTTTCGGAGGAAATCCTCTTGCAACAGCGGCAGGAAATGTTGTTGTTGACGAGCTTTTGGGCGGACTGCTTGACAATGTTAAAAAGCAGGGGGCTTATTTAAGAGAAAGGCTTGAAGAAACAGCGGCAAAGCATAAGGAGCTTGTAAAGGAAGTAAGAGGTATAGGACTTATGCAGGGAATTGAGTTTGAAAAGCCCGCAGGGGAATATATTGCAAGGGCTATTGATATGGGACTGTTGCTTGTGGGAGCAGGAAAGTATACTATAAGATTTGTGCCGTCATTGATCGTTTCAAAAGAAGATATAGACAAGGCTATGGATATACTTGAGAAGGCTTTAAGTTAAACAAAATTGTCACATTATAGGGGCGAGGATTTTAATAAAATCAGCGCATTATGCTGTGGAAAATTTGAAAGTTTTATAATAAATCAAGGTTCTGTTAAAATTAATTTTTATTATAATATAAAAGGTGAGGATTTGAAAAAAATCCTCACTTTTTTTGTTTATGAGTAAAAATATAAAAGTAAAAAACAGTAATTTATTTTTTAAATTAAAAAATAAGTAAAATGTCACAAAATGTATTGCAATTTA
>JAUNPM010000231.1 GCA_030536675.1 Clostridia bacterium
TTTGAAAATGTAAGTAAAATATCAAAGGATTTTTTTATTATGGTTAATGACGAGCACTTACACATAAGCAGGAGCAAAATTGCCGAAATGAAAATCAAATATGCGGAATATGCCTTTGAAAAAACACGGGGGAATTGAAATGAACGAAGCAATAAAGATAATTATATATTATGGGGCATTATTTACACCCTACAGAATACTTGCCTATTTCCCTTTTTACAAAAGGCTTAGACTGCCTTTGGCTTCAAGTGTTATAATTTTTTTATGCTGTAATATTATACAGTACTCTCTTATGGCACTGGCTGTTTTAAACGGTATAAATATAAGAGCCGTTGAATTTATTTCATCTTTATTATGTATAATAATGTATTTTTCACTTATTAACGAAAATCCCTTTAAGCTCCTGTTTTTTTATATATTTACAATGGATATGGTCATTGTTATACGAGGAATAACCGTATTTTTGCAATATACTTTTTTTGATATTTCATATACCACGGAAATTATATTACACACTATTTGTTTTATATGCTTCCTCCCCTTTATTTTAATTATGTTTAAAAAAATAACAACGATTATTTTTGAAGTAGACGCTCCAAAGCTTTGGCATACCATATGGATCTTGCCCTTTGTCACCACTGCCATAGTCCTTATATTTACATACAATTTAAATCCCGTTGGTATTTACGGCAAACAATTTATACTTGCACGCTTGCTTTTAATAATTGTTACCATATTGATATACGGTTCTCTGCTTCACGCTCTTTTGAGCATAAAGGAGCATATAATTCTTAAAGAAAAAACAAGCTCTGCCGATAAACTTATTACAATGTACATAAATCAGTACAATATGCTTCAAAATCATATTACAGAGATACGAAAAGCACGCCACGACTTAAGACAACACATTAATCTCATACAGGCATATATTGACAAAAACGACAGCAAGGCTTTGTCCGAATATCTTGCTTTATATAAAACTACAATGCCAAAGGATATAAAAACAGGCTATTGTGCAAATTATGCGGTAGATGCCGTTCTTGGCTGGTACGGTCAAATAGCGGAGGAAAATAACATTGAATTTACAACAGATGTAAGACTTCCTCAAAAATTAAACATTCCCGAACCCACCCTTTGTGTTCTTTTCGGCAATCTTCTTGAAAATTCAATTGAAGCCTGCAAAAATACCAAAATTAAAAAGCCTTTTATAAAGGTACACAGTATTATAATTGGGGACAATGCCCTTTCCCTAACAATAGATAACACCTGTGAAAACGCTCCTTTGTATAAAGACGGAGCACTTATGTCCACAAAACACAAGGGTAAAGGCTGCGGAACATATTCAGTAAGAGAAATTGCCGCCCGCTATAACGGCATTGCCGATTTCAGCTTTAAAGACAATGTATTTTTTGCGTCTGTTATTCTTTACCTTGATTGTAACTGATAAATTCAAATTTACACGGTTTACGAGATTTTTTCCATAAAAAACAGCAGTAAAAAACTTTCGTTTTTACTGCCGTTTTTATTATACACTTAAAATCATATTAAATTTTTTCATTTTTTCGGTCTTTATATGAGGTATGCAAAAGTTTATGTGCTCTTGCCTTTCCGGGACTGTCAAAAAATTCATCATAAATGGTTTTTATAACGGGACTTTCGTGTGATTTTCTTATTTTAAGATCTTTATCCGCATTATAAAGTACCTTTGAACGCAATTTTTTAAGATCCGTATAATTTCTTACACTGTCGCTTTGAACAGGCTGACCGCCTCCGTTGATACAGCCTCCGGGGCAAGCCATTATTTCCACAAACTGATACTTTTTCTCACCTGATTTTATGCTCTCCACAATTTTTCTTGCATTTGAAAGTCCTGATGCAACGGCAACGTTTACTTTCATTCCGCCTATTGTATATGTAGCCTCCTTAATTCCGTCACTTCCTCTTACCTCTTTAAAATCGGTTCTTTTAATGTCTGAATCAAGCATATTTGCCGCTGTTCTCAAGGCAGCCTCCATTACTCCTCCCGTAGCTCCGAATATAACTCCTCCTCCGCTTGCAAATTCAAAAGGATCGTCGAATTCTTCATCTTCAATTTCATTAAATACTATACCTGCACCCTTTATCATTTTAGCAAGCTCTCTCGTAGTAAGAGAAACATCCACGTCCTGATAGCCCATTGAATGTTGCTCTTCACGTGTTATTTCAAATTTCTTTGCTGTACAGGGAATAACGCTTACCACAAAAAGATCCTTAGGTGATATGCCTGTTTTTTGACAATAGTAGCTTTTAAGCAGTGCCCCAAACATTTGCTGAGGAGATTTACACGTAGATATATAAGGTATCATTTCCGGATAATAATGCTCTGCAAACTTTACCCAGCCGGGACAGCAGGACGTAAACATAGGCAGCTTTCCGAAACCGTTTATTCTTTCTATCAATTCGTGAGCTTCCTCCATAATTGTAAGGTCTGCCGTCACATTCATATTAAATACCTTATCCACACCAAGCCGTCTTATTGAAGC
This sequence comes from Clostridia bacterium, assembly GCA_030536675.1. Lineage (GTDB taxonomy): Bacteria > Bacillota > Clostridia > Lachnospirales > CAG-274 > Gallispira. The sequence continues at coordinate 2,523 of JAUNPM010000231.1, forward strand.
CACCATTTTCCCCTCAACATCAGTACCGGGAGGCATATTAAAACATTCTCCCAAAGTTGCACGAATAGAAGGTGCCGTAAACATAATAACGTGTTTTTTAGGATCGGATATTGCTTCCCATACCTCATCTATCTGACTTTTTTCACTTAAAGCACCTACGGGACAGACTACAATACACTGACCGCAGCCAACACAGGGCGCCTCGTCAAGGCTCTTTTCAAAAGCACAGCCCACATGAACACCGTAACCTCTCTTAATAGGACCTATTACGGAAACAGACTGCACATTTTTACATACTGCAACACATCTCATACACTGTATACATTTGCTGTTATCTCTTACAACATAAGGTGACAGATCATCTATAGGGTATAATGCGTCATCTCCCTTAAATCTGTCCTCATCTACACCATAGTCAAATGACAG
>JAUNPM010000232.1 GCA_030536675.1 Clostridia bacterium
CTCCCTTGTAAATCCCGAAATCATAGGCTATGCAAAAAAAGAGTGTGAGGTCCATAACAGTGCTTATATGAGCCTTGAGGATGTAATTGAGGTTATGGAAGAGGCAGAGGGGAAAGGACTTATGACAGTCAGACTGCATACGGGGGATCCGTCTTTATACGGAGCTATAAGAGAACAAATGGATCTGTTGAAGGAAAAAAATATTAAATATGACATTTGTCCCGGGGTAAGCTCATTTTCGGGAGCGGCTGCATCCTTAGGCATAGAATATACTCTTCCTAACGTATCTCAAAGCGTTATTATTACAAGGGCGGAGGGCAGGCCGCCTGTGCCCGAAAAGGAAAGGCTATATAAAATGGCAGAGCACAACGCAACTATGGTGCTTTTTCTTTCTTCGGGAATGGCTGAAAAGGTCAAAAAAAATCTTATTAAGGGTGGATATGAATTGAGCACTCCCGTTGCCGTTGTGTATAAGGCAACATGGGACGACGAAAAAATAATAAATAGTACTATTGAGAATTTCTGCGAGGATATGAAAAAGGAAAATATAAATAAAACGGCTCTTATTATTGTAGGTAATGTTTTGGGACAGAAATACGAAAGATCCAAGCTGTACGACCCGCATTTTACAACGGGATACAGAAAGGGTATTTAAAAATGAATGTGCTGATTTTTGCTTTCAGCAGACAGGGCTATAAAAAAGCCTTGGAAATTGAAGGCAAGTGGAAGAGTGATGAAAAAAGCATAAGCATAAAAATAATTGTTAAATGCAGAGCTCTTAAGGACGTTTGGGAAGAAAAAAGCATTGAGGGCTGTATCAGTGAAAATATAGAAAACACAAATGTTATTGTGTTTGTAGGTGCGGTTGGAATAGCAGTAAGGAGCATTGCGCCCTTTGTGAAGCACAAATCAAAGGATCCCGCTGTTGTTGTTATTGATGAAACGGGGAAATTCTGCATTTCTCTTTTATCGGGTCATATGGGCGGCGGAAATGAATTAACGGACAAAATTGCTCGTATGACAGGGGCATTGCCTGTAATAACCACAGCTACGGACAGAGAGGGTAAATTTGCCGTTGATGAGTTTGCAAGAAAAAACAATATGTTTATATGTGACTGGAATAAGGCAAAAAGAATATCAGCCTTTATTTTGGAGGGAAATTGCGTAAATATAGATTTTAATATGCCATTTAAGGGAAGTATACCAAATGAGCTGAAAAGATATGAAGGCTGTGAAATGGGTATTAAAATTTCATATTACAATGAAGGTGTAAATGAAAACACATTGCAGGTTGTACCTAAGGTCATAGGTGTAGGCATAGGGTGCAGAAAAAATACAGATGAAAAAGAAATTGAGTATGCGATTTTAAAATGTCTTGAAGGTGAAAATATAAATATTAATTCTCTCTTTAAGGTGGGAAGCATAGACATTAAAAAAAATGAGAGGGGAATAATTGAGTTTTGCAAAAAGAGAAATTTACCCTTTGTAACATATTCGGCGGAAAGGCTCAATGAGGTCAAGGGAGATTTTTCAAAATCGGAATTTGTTGAAAGTGTGACGGGAGTTTCAAATGTGTGTGAAAGAAGTGCCGCAGCAGAGGGAGAAAAACTTATATGCCGTAAAAAGGTGTACGGAAGGGTTACTGTGGCTTTGAGTATTAAAAAGGCGGTGATAAATTTTGAATAGAATTTACGCAGTGGGCATAGGTCCCGGAGAATATGAAAAAATGACTGTTGAAGCAATGGAAGTGTTAAAGGAATGTGATGTAATTGCAGGATATTCTGTTTATGTGGATCTGATAAAAAAATACTATCCCAATAAGGAATATATTGTAAGCGGTATGAGAGGGGAAGAGGAAAGATGCATAAAAGCTATTGAAAAAGCCGTGTCGGGACTTAAAACAGCAGTTGTGTGCAGCGGTGATGCGGGAGTATACGGTATGGCAGGGCTTATTATGGAACTTGGTGCAAAGTACAAGGAATTGGAGGTAAGAGTTGTGGCGGGAGTGACTGCCGCTCTTTCGGGAGCCGCCGTATTGGGTGCGCCCTTGGGACACGACTTTGCTGTCATAAGTTTAAGCGACCTTATGACACCGTGGGAAAAAATAGAGAAAAGGCTTAAGCTGGCGGCTGAGGCTGATATGGTCATTTGCATTTACAACCCTTCAAGCAGGAAACGGGCGGAATACCTTAAAAATGCCTGTGACATAATGCTTAAGTATAAAAGCAGGGATACTGTATGCGGCTTTGTAAGAAATATAGGAAGAGAGGGACAAGAGTCTGAAATACTGAGCCTTGAAGAGCTTAAAAATACAAATGTGGATATGTTTACAACGGTGTTTGTGGGAAATGAGCAAAGTATGAAAATAAAAGGGCAAATGGTTACGCCCAGAGGGTACATTGAAAAATATCACTCAAATTAAAGGCAGTATAAGGCAAACGGGCGCCTTAAAATATATATTAAAAAAATTCAAAAACATCAATGCTTTTTGAAAGTGCATAGGGTATAAGCTCATTGTTTTTATCTGTAACAAGACAGGTGCTTTGATCTATTATATATTTGTTGCAGTCTGTATATATCTTATGCACTGAAGCATTGCGGTGAGGAGTTAAAATTTTTACCGAATCGGCAAATTCGTGTATTGTGAAAAACTGTCTGCGTATTTCCTCGGACCAGTTGTCAGCCTGATTTTCAAAGGGCATTACAATGTGAAGCCCAATGTTATTGTTGAATTTTTTCTTTAAATCAAGAATTGCAAGGGCTGAAAGCATAATTATGCCTTTCTCACAGCTGCACATAAAATCGTGGACGCCTGATCTGTATATTTTTTCTATTTTAATGGATATATCTTGTATGGAAATGTCTGTGTTGTTTGACTGTGAGCATATTACGGCACACATTGGAAAATTTATATTATTCATACTAAAGTCCTTTCAAATAA
>JAUNPM010000233.1 GCA_030536675.1 Clostridia bacterium
AGTCTTTTTAAGGCAATTTTAAGAAAAATGGATTTTGAACGAATACAGTTTGAAAAAAGTATAGAGAATTTTTCCGAGGGACAGAAAAAGAAGGTTATGATAGCAAAGAGCTTGTGTGAAAGAGCGCATTTATATGTCTGGGACGAGCCTTTAAATTTTATTGATATATATTCACGTATGCAAATAGAGGAGCTTATAAATGAGTTTAAGCCTGCAATGCTTTTTGTGGAACACGACAGAGCTTTTACGGATACAATAGCCACAAAGAAAGTATATTTACATAAGGATATATAGGAAATTTTATTATAAACAAAATATTATTGTAAATCGGTAAAATTTGTGGTATCATAAAATAAACTAAAGACAGGAAGAGTGATAAATGTGAATATAGTTTTACATCAGCCTGAAATTCCTATGAATACGGGGAATATAGGGCGTACTTGTGTTGCAACAGGGACGAAGCTGCATCTTATAAGACCTTTTGGTTTCAAAATAGACGATAAAACACTTAAAAGAGCGGGTATGGACTATTGGGCGGACCTTGATGTAACTTATTATGATAATTTTGAAGATTTTATTGAAAAAAATCCCAATGCAAAAATATTTATGGCAACAACAAAGGCCGAACATTGTTACACTGATGTGAAATACGGTGATGATGATTTTATTATGTTTGGCAGTGAGGGAAGCGGCATACCCGAAGAGCTGCTGCTTAAATACAGAAAGAATTGCATAAGGATACCTATGCTTGAGCAGTACAGAAGTCTTAATTTGTCAAATTCCGTGGCTGTGGTGCTCTATGAGGCTTTAAGGCAGAACGGATTTAAAGGATGCAGTCTTAAGGGACAGCTGCACAGACACAGCTGGAATGAGGCAGAAATACAGGGGGATTAAAAATGGAAGACACAATTATTGTTATAATGCTTAAAAACAAAAACACGGGCTTTCTTGAAAAGGAGCTTGCAAGCCTTGACATAACTGAAAATGCGGATTATATTGTAAATATATTTGCGGCAGATGAAGAAGAGGGCAGAAAGCTCCATATAAAATTGTCAACCAAAAAAGATGTGGCTGACTGGGAGTACAGTGCCATTTATGATTATTATGACACTGATTGTTTCAACGGCTTGGGACAGGTCATTGACGCCGATGATGATTATAATCCTGTGTGGGAGGTTGTTATTGATTACGATGATGACATAGCTGTTCTTGAAGAAAAAACCGCAGAAATTTTAGCCGCTCACAAAAAGGAAATTGAAGATGTTTTTGAAACCATAAAGGACAAGGAGAGCGAATACAAGGATGGAGAATAATATAAGCTTTGAAAGCAAAATAGGTAAGGATAATAAAAACGGAAAGGGAAAAATAATTGCTCTGACGGCAGTAATTGTAATAATCATAGCTTGTATTGTCGGATATTATATTTACAGAAGGAGCAATATATCGGAAATTGCCATAGGGCTTTCAGACATTGATCTGACAGATGATATTAAAAGCGAAATGCAGGATATAGCCTTTAAAGCAGAGGCTTACTATGAAAAGAATAAAACAGAAAAAATACTTACAAGTCAGTATGGTATGCTTTACAGCTATAAGGATAAAATGAATGTTATGGCTTCCGATGTTGAGGAGGGAAGCGGGGCTTCAAAGGATGAGCTTGCGGAAATGGACATTCTCTATATGCTTCCAAAGGACGCTTTAAGCATTACAGACAGTGAAGAGGGACTTGCAATATTTGTATCCATAAATTCAAGCAGCGGTTACTACGTTGCTTCATCAAACGGTGACGGCGCCATATATACGGAGGAGGAATTCAGCAATTTGCTTATGAAATATGCTCCCACACACGGTGATGTAAGAAATCCCGTTAGAGGCTCCGATGAACATACTGAAATAATAAAGGCGGCAGGTCTTGAGGGAGATGACTTTGACATTAAGCACATTGCCTGTGACGACAAATACGCAGTGGTCGTGGCAAACAGCATAACGGATCCTCAAAATATCAAAGAAGAGGCTCTTGTAAATGATGACGGTTGGAAGGTCGTTAATGAAGATCTTGCAGAGGCGGAAAATTCATATATTGAAATAAATTCCGTTTATCCCGATATGGATCTGGGACTTTTGCCTATTTACAACATCAGTGATTATGAGCATATTACAACATCGGGTATGAGTAAAATAGTAGATTCTCTTGTAAGCCAAGGTGTTATGACGGAGGATGAAAAAGAGGACGTATACGCCTGCGGCTGTGAAAGATTTGCATATGTTCAGACAACAAGCGGCAAGAGATTTGTGGGATATTTAAATGATGAAAAGCAGCTTCAGTTTAATGAATTTACAAGCATTGAGGAGGTACTTGCTTATATGGTAGAGTGTCAAGAAAATCCTCCCGTGTTTATTGCAAGGTTTGAATAAAGAATTAAAAAAAATTTAATAAAATACTTTACAAATCAGGTAAAACATATTATAATTAATGTAATTGTATGTGAAACACTATAGCAGGGACAGTAGTTATGTATAAAAACCAAAGAGAGCCGGGGAAGGGTGAAAGCCCGGTGTTAATATACATTGCGAAGATCACCCTGACTGTGGCATACCGAAAGGAGCAAATTCCAAGTAGGCTGTGACGTTTCCCGCGTTAAGGGGTTAGAGTGAATATGTTTAACATATTAATTCAGGTGGTACCACGCTGCTGCGTCCTGTAGGATACGGCAGCTTATTTTTTTACATCGGTATTTGAATTTGTATATATGATATTTTACAAGTACTAAATTAAAATGGGAAAGGAGAAATTTACCTATGTACGACAAGGTAAGTACCAATCTAAATTTTGTTGAAAGAGAAAAAGAGATATTAGGCTTTTGGAAAGAAAATGATATTTTCGGTGAGTCTATAAAGGCAAGGGAAAATTGTCCCGTGTTTACATT
>JAUNPM010000234.1 GCA_030536675.1 Clostridia bacterium
CCATAAGGAATTATCATTTTTTATAACAAATAAGGTATCATAACCTGCTAAAAAAATTCTTTTTACCCCCGTTGCAAGTCTGTAAATTTTTGCATTGGCAGTATCTACAGTATACAGATCCATAAAATCAATATCACCGAAATATTCATAATCACCAAGTCCCGAAACAAACAAATCACCGTTTTCACACAAATAATATGTATTTGCATAACTGTATTTGATGTCTATCGTACTTTTTTCCGAAGCCTCTGCATCAACAGTTAAAAATACAAAAATACTCAAAATCAATACTAAAAATTTATATATCTTCATAAACTAAGCACTCCTTTTCTATTTTACCGTATGTTATTATTCCGTTATAAAAATCTATTAGTTAATTTTTTACTAACTTAATTATTTAAAATTCATACAAAACTTTATTATCCCTGCCATTCACATTTACACAGCAAATTTTTATATTTGTATCTCCCGTCATTTTATAATATAATACTCCTTCTGATATTTCCAAAATATTTATTCTATAACTGAAATCTTTATAATTTGTAATCGCTTGACTTCCTCCATTACCGTAAACTCTTGCAATATTATAACCATCATTCATAATAGTTGTATACATACAATTTTTATAAGGAAAAAGCCTTTCTCCGTCAGCAACATTCATAACATTCAGCTCTGTTTCATTTGATCTATCCATATTACATTTGTAAACATCATAAAACACCAACGGTTGAGAAATTGGTGCTACCTGTGGCACTTTATAATATATATATTTATCATCAGTAACCGCTTCGTCATCATATGCTTTATAATTTATAATATCCGATTCACTAAATTCCATTGTATCAAAATTTAATTCATAAATATCAGTTTCGGGAATCGATGAAGTTTGTTTTTCTTGATTTAAAACACTTAAATAAATTATACCGTCATTTTCCGTAAGTAAGCCTATCAAATCTAAATTTTTATCTGAATCAAATTTCTTTATATTTCCACCATTTAAATCCATTTTTATAACGCTGTCATACTGCTCACCCTCATTGGTTTTAATATAATATATATTATTTTTGCTAACATAAAACTCTCTTATGTTACTATCTTCAACTATAGACTTATTATCACTGCCGTCTTTTTTTACACGTGCAATATAACTTTTATCCATATTTAATTCAGAATAATATATATAATCACCTACTACTTTTTCTATATTAAGCCCTATTCCTCCGCAAACAAGCTGCTCCAAATATTTTCCGTCCTTACTTAACCTAATAATATATTTGTTACTATTGTCACTGTTTTCAAAATAAACATAATCGTCCCTATCACTTACATCAATAAATCTAAATACCTTAGACTCACAATTGAAAAGTCTATACATTGTGGCAACAGCCTGCTCCCTTGTATAATTCATCCACGGCGAAAACTTACCGTTACCTGTGCCCGTCATAACATAGGTATCACCGCTTTTTATTCCCGCAACACTGTATACAGCCGACTTAGCCCAATCCGCAAAATAGCTTTCATCAACAAATTTTTCAGACTGAGGTATACTGTTATCAATATTTAATACGTATGCCAAGTTATTTAACATAACAGCCGCTTCCTGTCTTGTAATATAATTATCGGGAGCAAATTTATCATCACCTACTCCTGATACAATTTTTAAATTGTAAGCAGTTGTTATATAAGCGTCATCAACGTCTGTAAATGGCGTTTCAATATCCATATTAAGTTCACTTTCCGTTTTTACAACATATGTCTGCACTGCAATACGGCAAAATTCCACTCTTGTAATTTTATCCTTATAATCAGACTGTAAATCCTCGGGAACCAATCCGACCTCAACAGCATTTTTTATACTTTCCTCTGCCCATTGACTATATGAAACATCACTTTCAACAACTTTACTTTCATTGTGTCCTGCCTCTTCAGCAAGCGCTGTCACATTTTGACCTATTAAAGACACACATAACAAAATCGACATAACTTTAATTTTCATTACGATCACTCCCCTTATCCTTAAATATATTATAACTTATTATAACACATTTTTTATACAATAACATAAAAATGATTAAAAATACGTTATTTTTGTATTTTTCCAAAGCTCTTTTATTATGTTTACAATTTATCAATTTTGTAATATACATTTTTATTAACTGTAAATTATTTTTTATACAAATTTCTCTTATGATATATATGTATTTTAATAAACTACAAGCAATTTTTAAAAATTCTCAATAAAAATATTGACATAAAATGTAAATTAATGTATAATCCAAAACAACGACTATATAAAATTATAATCGTTATTTAAATATAAATAATTTTTTATTTTAGAGGAGATTTGTCTATGAAATTAGCAGTATACAAAGAAAAATCAAAAAATTTTTCTGATATTGAATTTTTAATTAATAACTGCCAAATATCGGAATATGAAAAAATATACATAGACAGCTTTGATAACGGTGAAGCTCTGATATCTAATATAAAATCAGGCGAATACTATGATATTGTATTTTTGTACTGTACTTATGGATATGATAACGGTTACATTATCGGAAATAAAAAGCACTGCTTTAAAGTAAAAAATAATTGTGACATAAAATTTATACCATATAGCGATATATTATATTTTATGAGCACATCAAGAAAAATATCAGTTGTGACAAAAAATAGTAATTATGAATGTTACGGCAAAATTAATGAATTAAATAATGTTATAGGATTTATTAAAGTACATAAATCTTTTTTGATTAATTTAAACTATGTAAAAGAATATAACTATAAAAGCATTAAAATGCTAAATAATGAGTATATACCAATAAGTCAATCATTAAGGACCAAAGTAAAAACCATAATGGAAAATTTAGAATAACAGGTAACATCACAAATTAATTGCATTTTTAAAATAAATATTAACAA
>JAUNPM010000235.1 GCA_030536675.1 Clostridia bacterium
TAGAGAGAGAAGTATATACATATAAGTGGGACGTTGAGGCTGCACAGAAAAACGGCTATGACCACTTTATGCTTAAAGAAATATATGAACAGCCTAAGGTCGTTAAGGATAACCTTTCACAGAGGTTTTCAGCTGACGGAAGGAGCATTGAGCTTGACGGCATAAAGCTTGGTAAAGCGGAGCTTGAAAATATCAATCAAATATATATAGTTGCCTGCGGTACGGCATATTATGCGGGTCTTATAGGGAAATATCTCATTGAAAGAATAGTAAGGATACCTGTAAATGCTGACGTGGCAAGTGAGTTCAGATATAAGGATCCTCTTATTGATGAGCACACTCTTGTAATAGTTATTTCACAATCAGGTGAAACAGCAGACACTCATTCCGCCCTTAAGCTGGCAAAGGCAAAGGGAGCAAGAGTTTTGGGTGTTGTAAATGCTGTGGGAAGCTCAATTGCAAGAGATGCCGATGATGTGTTATATACACTTGCGGGATTTGAAATTGCCGTAGCATCAACAAAGGCTTTTTCCGCACAGGTGGTAGCAATGTATCTTATTACACTGCACATTGCTCAGGAGCTTGGCAAAATCGATGATAAGACTTTTGCCGAAATAAAAATTGCAATGGATAAGCTGCCTTCACAGATAAATGATATTCTTACAAAGGCTGTGCCTGCAATAAAGAGGTTTGTTAATAAGTATATTTCATCTAAAAATGTATTTTATATAGGTCGTGGACTGGATTATGTGGTAGGTATGGAGGGCTCTTTGAAGCTGAAAGAAATAGCATATCTTCATTCAGAGCCTTATGCGGCAGGTGAGCTTAAGCACGGTCCGATTGCTCTTATTGAGGAGGCAACTCTTGTTGTGGGAGTTGTGACACAGGAGGCTTTATTTGACAAAACAAAGAGCAATATTAAGGAAGTTAAGGCAAGAGGTGCAAAGGTCCTTGCTATTGCTATGGCAGGAAACAGAAGTATTGAAGAGGTTGCCGATGATGTTATATATATTCCGAGAACTCATTGGATGCTTACATCTTTGCTTGCAAATATTCCTCAGCAGTTATTTGCTTATTATATGGCTTTAGGTCTGGGTGAGGACATTGATAAGCCAAGAAATCTTGCCAAGAGCGTAACCGTCGAATAAAAAAAGGAGGTTTGTTATGACAATAGGTATTATAGGGGCAATGGAAGAGGAAATTACAAATATTCTTGAGGATATGAATGTAGTTGCTGCAAAAAATGTGTTGGGACTGGATTTTCATTTGGGTACATTTAATAACAGCAGTCATAATATTGTGCTTGTGCGTTCAGGGATCGGTAAGGTAAATGCTGCTTTATGCGCTCAGGTGCTTATTGATCTTTTTGCTGTTGACGCTGTTATAAACGTGGGAGTTGCGGGAGCAATTGACAATAATGTAAAAATAGGTGATATTGTTATATCAAGTGACGCTGTTCAGCACGATTTTGATACTTCTGCTTTGGGAGATGAGCCGGGAGTAATATCAAGAATGGATACAAGTGTTTTCAAAGCTGACGAGCACCTTATTGAGGTTGCGGAAAATGCTGTTAGAAATATAGGCTTCCCTGTGTATAAGGGAAGGATAGCAAGCGGCGATCAGTTTGTGTCAAGTCCGGAGGTCAAAGAAAGAATAAGAACACTTTTTGATCCTATATGCTGTGAAATGGAAGGGGCTGCCATCGCTCATACCTGTTATTTAAATAAAATTCCTTTTGTTATTATAAGAGCTATTTCAGATAATGCGGAGGAGGGCAGTGATGTTAATTATGCAAGATTTTTCAGAGAGGCTGCCGTTACTGCAGGAAGAATAATTAAAAATATGGTGACTGAAATATAAGTGGGTCAGTAAAAGCTGTAAAACAGGTGTAAATAAAGAAAAGTAAAATGATATATAATATGAAATTATATCTGCGTGTCGATAAAGTCGACACGCTTGCAAGAAATGCTTGTCAACACTTTCAGCTAAAGCTGAAAGCCAGCCTGAGGCTGTCAGATAAATCTTTCTGTGCAAGCATTTCTTGCAGTATGCTAAGGTAGGGACCAGCCGTGTAGTTTGCGTTCTTGCTATGCAAGTACACAAACTAGTCCCCGTCCTCGGTCGGGCAAAGCTCGACCTGCGGATTAAAGTCTGCGACGCTTTTTGAATTACGGTGTTGCAAGGAATTCAATTTTTCTTAAAAAGTTTAGTTTTTTGACAGTCTGATATAAGAGGAGAAAAAACCATAGAATTAAGGCTGAATGATGATAAGAGAAGAAAGCTACTTTTGGGAGATACCATAATTTTTACAAATACTGAAAGCGGAGAAAAATTGCAGGCAGAGGTTCTTGAACTGTATAAATTTAAAAATTTTAAAGAGCTTTATGAAAATATGGATATGAGTAAGTGCGGATATAAAAACGGTGATGAGATTTCTTATTTGCATATGAATAAGTATTACAGTGAAGAAGAACAGAGTAAATATGGGGTCTTGGGTATTGAGATCAGGTTAATACAGTGATTTTGTAAAATAAAATCAACCACTTAAAAACAAATATTTGATAAAAAAATGAGTCTTGAAAATCAAGGCTCATTTTTTTTATCGGGGCTGTTTTTTATTACAGACTTTACAATGTCAAGAATGAGATTCAGTTCATATCCATCTAATTTGTTAAGAAGATAGGTTATATGGGCTTTTACGGAGTTTTTGTTAATGCTGCCGTTGTTTAAGGTGTCCTCAGCAACTATACTGTCAATTGAAAAGTCAAGTGTTTTTGCAAGGGTGAAAAGAACATTTACAGAGGGATTTCCTTGTCCGCCTTCTATGTGTTTTAAGTGAATAGGAGTTATACCTACTATTTCCGCAAGTCCTTCCTGAGTTAGGTTTTTGTCCATTCTTGCACGTCTTATTGTATT
>JAUNPM010000236.1 GCA_030536675.1 Clostridia bacterium
GTCAACCTTGCTGAAATCATATTCTGTAATTGCGGAATGTTTGCGATCATAAATAACCTTACTTGCTCTTATGCCATAGCCTGTTTCAAGATAGTAGCTTCCAAGACGATGTGAAGGTGTTTCTTCGGGTGTGCTTAAAATAACGGGAGAGCAGTGAACGTCGTTGCTTCTTAAAACTCTGACGGCACTTTTTCCCAAGGAATTGTTGGGGACTACAGTAAAAAATGTGCTGTCAATACCTAAATTTGCAAGAGCAAGAGCAATATTTGCCTCACTTCCGCCGTAGCTTGCCTCAAAACTGTTTGCCATACGAATTTTTTCATAATTCGGAGGAGTAAGTCTAAGCATAATTTCGCCGATAGTAAAGAATTTTTGAGGGCTTTGATGTCCTTGTAAAATAGGGTTAAAATGTTCCATTGTGTTACCTCCGTTTCAGTTGTGTTAAATTTATTATAACACACAAATGCTGCAATTTCTACAATATTATTCTAATTATTGTAAAAAAAATGTAAAAAAAGACTATGCCGTAACGGAGGTATAAAATAATTATTGATTTTTTGTTTGAATTTCCTAGGACTGTGAAGTTGTTGTTTCGGAGGATTGTGCGGGAAGCTGTCTGCCTTCCGTATTTATTGTATAATTTTGTTTAAGTATAAGCTGACTTATTGGCACTATTTCATAGCCTTTTTCTTTTAAGCCCTTTATAATAGTGTCCAGTACTTCGGGAGTGTATTTTGCGTCATTGTGAAAGAGAATTATTGAGCCGTTGCCTAGATGTTTGTGATTAAGGACCTGATTTATTTCGTGATCGGTGCCAAGTTCTTTCCAGTCTAGGCTGTCATTGTTAGAAACAAAATATAAAAACAGGCAAAAATATAGTGTTTATCAGTATTTCCACACGATTTCCACCTTGTCGTTATATACTAAAACTTTGTCAATAAAAGAGGCAGCAACCTGATTTTTGAATTTTGGGTCACGTATATTCCAATTGCTTATGTCAGGAATATTGGGTCTATATTCTTTTTTTACATTTAGTTCATTCAGCTTATTAAGCAGTTCGTTTTTCCTTTTATCCAGCTCCGTTATTTTTATGTTTGCGTATTTCATCATAACTTCATTGGCTGTTGCCAGATTATCAATTATGTTTTTTATCTCCGTATCGGTTTTTATGAGCTGTTTTTTAATATCGTTTATTTCGGTTTCGTTCTGCTGTTTTACGGATTTTAATTTACATTTGGAAAACTTTTCTGTGAAATCTTTTATTTTGTCCGATACTATTTTTTCTATTTCATCAACATAATGGGTTTGAATATCTTCTTGCTTACAGACCTTTATAGCTCTTCCGGAACAGTTAAAATATTTTATGTCCTTATATCTTCGGACAACCAAAGCACGTCCGCAGTATCCGCATTTTGCAAGACCCGTGAGCCACGTATGCTTGCCTTTACCGTTATTTTTTATCTGTACGTTTTTGTTAAGTTTATATTGACATTGAAGCCAAAGGGAAGGGGAGATCACGCCCTTATGGAAACTTACCGTTACGTTATGGTCTTTAATGTTGTTATATTTATTCATAGCTCTGTCCCTTTTACCGTATATGTTAAGCCCATTTTCTCCGTTAAAATCACTTACATCACTTTTTATAATGCAGCCTTGAGAAACGTAATAATTGTAAATATCTGCATTGGCTTTTACATAAGCGGGATTATGTAATATTCTTGAAAGTTTAATGTTATCCCACATTTCATCTCTTTCACTAACCAGCTTTTTGGCTATTTCTCCGAGAGATACACCGTCTTTTGAATATTGCTCATATATCCATTTAACAAGCTCTATATCGCTGTTCTCTGTAATTGTGGCAATCTTTTTGCCGTTTACGGGTATTTTTATATTGTCATAACCAAAAGGGGCAGGACCGCCAAGCCAGACACCCTCTGAGCCACGCTGATAATAGTTGTCTTTAATTCGTTCCGCAATGGTTTCCCTTTCAAGCTGTGCAAACACCATAACAATATAAAGCATTGCTTTTCCTGCGGGAGATGAGGTGTCAAATTTTTCGTTGGCAGATATAAAGCCTACATTGTGTTTATTCAGAATGTCTACAATATTTGCAAAATCAACAACACTTCTGCTTATTCTGTCAAGACGGTATACAACGATATTGTTTATTTGTCCTCTGCTGACATCGGACATCATTTGTTGAAATGAAGGTCTTGAAGTGTTTTTACCCGAAAATCCCTTGTCTTGGTATATTTTTATAGGGCTGTCATCTTTGATTTCTTTTTTGCACAGTTCAATTTGTGTTTCGATTGAAATACTGTCTTTTTTGTTAATGCTCTGGCGGGCATAAATTGCCGTAGTCATATTATTTCACTTCCTTAAAAATTTCTATAGCAAAATAAAAGGATATATGATATAATATGCTTGTGTGTGGCATATTATAGATAATCCTTTATCTGTAATGGTCTTGAAATCCTCCTGTTGGCGCAGGGGGATTTTTATTAAAATATTAAACAAAATCCAAAAAATTATCTAATTGTTGAATTTCTAAAAGGGCAATCAATTCCATAAACGGCATCAAGTCACCTGTTAAAGCATATTTCTCTAATACATCGTAATAATCAAATCTGCTTTCCTTAGGAATGGATACGGGAAGATAATTATTTGCCATTAATTGATAATTCATAATAAGCCTTGATGTCCTGCCGTTACCGTCTTGGAAAGGGTGAATTTTTACAAATTCGGCGTGGGTCCACGCTGCTAATTCGATTGGATTTATACCTTTTTTTGCATTGAGATCATAATAAAAATCTGAAAGCTGTATTTTCATATCAGCAACTTTAGGAGGCTTGTGACGAGCGCCGCTTATTATTACATTAACATCTCTGTATTTACCGCCTTCAATAATCCT
>JAUNPM010000008.1 GCA_030536675.1 Clostridia bacterium
CTTACGGTAAAAACAGATGAAGATAAAACAGCCGTAACAGCAAGTACGGAACAAAGCCTTGCGGTCGTTTTTTTCATATTCAATTCACTCTCCTGCATTTATTCATAATACGGTATAAATATACCAAGTTTAATTATATCAAAAAATATTATATATTAATATTACAATATAATTAAAATTATTGATTTGACGATTCCTTCCTATTATATATAAAAAGGGAAACGGAAGCGCCGCATATTATTATATAGCCTGCTATGCTGTAAACATCGGGTATTTGTGAAAAGAAGAAAAATCCCAAAAGGGCTGAAAAAATTATTTGAGTATAGTCAAATATTGAAATCTCTTTTGCAGGCGCATTTGAATATGCCGCTGTTATTGTAAACTGTCCTCCCGCTGCCGCAGCTCCTGCAAGTATAAGGCATAACAACTGCCATATTTCCATATGCTCGTATCCCATAATTACAAAAGGAAGAACAGCAACGCAGCTGAATGCGGAGAAGAAAAAAACTATCAAGGGTCCCTTTACTCCTCTCTGACCTAAAGCTCGTACAGCTGTGTAAGCGGCTCCTGCTCCCATTCCGCCCAGTGTGCCTGCAAGGGAGGGCAAAACCTGAGTAAAATCAAGTGTGGGCTTTATAATAAAAAGACTGCCTATAAAAGCTGTCAATACACCGAGATATTGAATAATTTTAGGCTTTTCTTTTAAAAATAACATTGAAAATAAAATTGCAAAAAAGGGTGAGAGCTTATTGAGCATAGAAGCGTCTGAAAGATTTAAATGATCTACCGCATAGAAGTTTCCCAGTATACCTATTGTGCCCATTGCCGAACGAATTAATAAAAGCGGAATATCCCTTTTGTGGTAGTCAAAGCCTATTCCGTCTTTAAAGAGTATGAAAGCGGCGGCAAGCATTGCTATAAAATTTCTGAAAAAACTTTTTTGAACTGTGGGCAGATCTCCCGAAAGCCTTACAAAGCAGTTCATAAGGGCAAAAAAGAAAGCTGACATTATAATATATATTATTGCTTTTTGTTTCTTATTCATATTGACCTCCGAAATTAATTAAATTTATAAAGCTGCCGATCTAATGAAACCGACAGCTTATGTTTACATATCCTTTGCTATTTGTTTAACATATGCCAATGCTTTTGAAACGGAAGGTATTGAAATAATTACAAGTGTTATTATTCCTTCGGCAAAAATGTAAGATGCATTATACACAAATGAATAAACAGGTGCGTTCATACCTGTGCCCTCGGCATATGAGGCAAAAAATATAACGCCTGACAGCCATGCAAAAAACAGTCTTCCTATAATACCTGCCAAATAGCCTGCTTGAAGTCCGTACTTTTTGTTTGAAAAGAAACCTGAAAGTCCCAAGGCTCCAAAGGCAAGGGGATAGTCTACAATTAATTGAGGTATTGTATAAAAAACAGGTTCTATTACAAATTGCAAAAGTCCGTAGGCAAAGCCTGTCATAATACCTGCTTTTGGTCCGTACCAATAGCCAATAAGAACTATGAAAAGCATACTCAAAAGAGTAACCGAGCCTCCCAAGGGAAGTGAAAAAAGCTTTATCATAGATGTTACTATTGCAAGAGCTATTGCTATTGAGGAAAACACAAGCTGCTTTACGGAAAAGCGTGTTTTCTTTTCTTTTGGCTTAATAATAACGGCAAGTAAAATAAGAGCACATATTAATACAATGACTGTTATTATGCCCGCAGGCGTAAGTTTAAATACGCTTTCGTCCCAGTCGTTTGTTGTGGAGAAAGCAAAAATACGTGACATAAAAAAGTCCTCCTTATTACGGAAAAATTATATTTAAATTTTATTAAAGACTGCCGAGAACAAGAGTATCACCTATTTTTAAGCCTGTGCTTAAATTTATTGAGGCTGTTTTTGTTTCGGCATCCCAATCAACATCTGCATTTATTGCTTCGCTTACAGCTCTTAAGGGAAGCATAAAGCTGCCGTCTATAATTTGCTGAGGAACGTCGGGTGTTATTTCTTTGCCGTTATATTTAAAGTATGTATTGCCTGACGTCATTTCTATTGTGTTGCTTCCTTTTGTAAGTGTAGCTGTTTTTGTTTCTGAATTCCACTCTGCTGTATAGCCCAGCTGTTCAAAGACTCCTCTTACGGGAACCATTGTTCTGCCTTCAGTTATTGTGCCCTTTGCTGAAACAAGCACTCCGTTTACCTTAATGTTTACGCTTTCCTCTGCTGAAACCGGGGCTGCGGTCAATGCAAAAAGCGCAAATAAAAATAACAGTTTTTTCATATGTTCACCTTCCCTTTTATTTTGTAGCTGCTTTTATTATTTCCATAACGGACTTAATGCCGTCTGAAGCCTGAGAGCTTTTCATATTGTTTATGTAGGTTTCTCTGTTGTTATATACCTGATTTATTGCGTCAAAAAGACTTCCCTTTGTCATTTTTTCCTCGTCAAGAACTTGGGCAAAGCCCTGTTTTTTAAAACTTTCCGCATTTAAGATCTGATCCCCACGGCTGGCATTTTTGCCCAAGGGTATAAGAAGCATAGGCTTATGAAGAGCAAGAAATTCACATATTGCATTTGAGCCTGCTCTTGAAACAACAAAATCAGAAGCTGCAAATATGTGAGTAAGTTCATCTGATATGTATTCAAACTGCTTATAGCCTGCTCTGTCTTTAAGTGTTTCGTCAATATTGCCTTTGCCGCATAAATGTATTATGTCATATTTGGGCAGAAGCTTATTTAAAAGCTCTCTTATGGAGTTGTTTACTTTAACAGAGCCCTGAGAACCGCCCATTACAAGCATTACAGGTTTGTTGCCGCTGAAATCGCAGATTTTAAGACCTTCCTCTCTCTTTCCCGTAAAAAGAGTATCTCTTATAGGAGTGCCTGTATATATTCCTTTATTGTCCTTAATGTGCTTTACCGCTTCGGGAAAAGTAGTGCACACGGCTTTTGCAAAGGGCATTGCAAGTTTGTTTGCAAGCCCGGGGGTAATGTCTGATTCGTGGCAAACTACATTTACTTTGTTTAATGCAGCGCCTATAACTACGGGAACGGCTACAAAGCCGCCCTTTGAAAATACAACATCGGGCTTTATTTTGTGAATAATGTGTTTTGCCTGTAAAATACCCTTGCAGACCTTAAATACATCGGAAAAATTCTTTGTGTCGAAATATCTTCTGAGTTTCCCGGAGCTTATACCGTAATAGGTGACACCGCATTTTTTTATAAGTTCTTCTTCCATACCGCCTTTACTGCCTATGTAGTAAATTTCGTAACCTTGTTCTTTCAGGTGGGGTATGAGAGCTATATTGGGCGTAACGTGACCTGCCGTTCCGCCTCCAGTTAAAACTATTTTTTTCATAATATCCTCCCGTTACTT
Organism: Clostridia bacterium; assembly: GCA_030536675.1. Taxonomy (GTDB): domain Bacteria; phylum Bacillota; class Clostridia; order Lachnospirales; family CAG-274; genus Gallispira. The sequence continues at coordinate 3,385 of JAUNPM010000008.1, forward strand.
TTGTAAATTAATTATATATCTCTAATTAGATAATGTCAAACTTTATTTTTTAAGTGAAATAATGTAATGTCAAAATAGGAAACAAAAAATTGGTTAAATTTTATATTGAACATAGGGGCAGAATGTGGTAATGTTAAGAATATACCAACAAAGGAGAAATGATAAAATGAAGAAATTTATATCTGTTTTGCTTAGCTCTGTAATGATGCTTTCGAGCTTTGCATATGCAAGCACCCCTCAAGTAATTTACGGAGATGCGGACGACAACGGCACGGTAAATGTGCTTGATGCGGTTTGTCTTCTTGACAAGGTGTTAAACAACAGTAAAATGCCTGTGGAAGATAAGGCAAATTATATGGATTATGTGGATCTGAATAATGACGGAAAGTTAAATTCCGCCGATGTTGCGGAAATACTGCAAATAATTTTGGATAAGTCATATCAACCTGATAATATAACTACAGAGAGCACAACGGAGGTCACGGAGGATACGACCGAAGCATCAACACAGACGATGGAGAGTACAACGGAAGAAACTACGGAGGAAACTACAGAAGAAACCACTGAAAGTACGACCGAAGCTACTACCGTTGAAACAAGGGTATGGAATATGAGCAGAAGTGAATTTGCGAGCCTTGAAATCATTACTTCAAATTTGACGGTAAACGGGCTTGAGCTTTATGCAACTTCCGCAAAGCCTATGAATATGTTTGCTGCTGATGAAACGTTGGACGGTGTTACATATACAAATGCTCTTAATTTGGGCGGCAAGGGCGGCACCGAGTACAGAAGTGCGGCATTTAATGTAAGCGGAAAGACAAGTATTGCTATTGTAATAAAATCAAGCGGCAGTGATGCGAGAACTCTTGATGTTGTTAGGGATGACGGAACCGTAATAAAAACTCTTGAGGCGGGAACAACGATCAAGAAGTACAGCTTAAGCGTTGATTATACGGGAAAAATATATTTATATTCAGAAAACAAGGGTATAAATATATATGAAATAGTTTTAAACGGAAATGTGCCTCAAACTGAAACCACAACAGAGGGAACTACATTAAGCGAGACCACAACGGAAACAACAACCTTTAACGGAGATACTTCCGACGGAGTTGTTGTAAGTAATTTCAGCGACCTTAAAAATGAATTGGCTAAGAAAAACAATAAGATATATGTTAAGGGCACAATAGAGTGCAGTGAAAACATCAAGCTTTCAAACTTAAATGCAAATACTGAAATTTACGGACTTACAAATGAGGACGGAACAGCTGCCGTTCTTGATTTTGCTCCGTTAAGGGACAGCCTTAACAAATCAGGATCAGGCGGAACGGGAATAACAATGAGCGGAAGTCATTATAAATTCAGCAACATAATAATACAAAATGCAGGTGACTGCGGTATAAGAATTACAGGCTCCGACGCAGGATATTCCGAATTTAATAATTGTGTGTTCAGATATAACAACAATTCAGGTGTGTCTGTTACAAACGGCGGCTCACACAACACATTTAATTATGTTGACAGCTACAGAAATGCCGACCTGATACAGAAAAACGGCGGAGATGCTGACGGATTTTCCGTTAAATTAAATGCAGGTGAAGAAAATAGGTTTTACAACTGCAGAGCGTGGGAGAACAGCGACGACGGCTGGGACAGCTACGACAGAGGAACACCTTATATAGGAAGTGTTTATTATGAAGAGTGCCTTGCGTGGAACAACGGCAATCCATATGTGTTTACAGGTGAGTATGACTATGAAAACGGATATGCTTTAGATAAAAATCTTGTTTATGTACAGGCAATACTTGAAAGCGATCCCGATTTTGAACAGAAATACAACAGTCACAGTGTGACAAGCTGGCCGGAGCTGACTGTGAAGCTTTTGGGACACAGCAACAGCTATTCAAATATTCACAGTAAAAACTGGCAGGGCAATCCTAACGGCTTTAAATTCGGCTCTGCGGAAACACCTTCTTCATCTTACAGATATATTAAAAATTGTATAGCCTTTGACCATTCAAATACCCCTAATCAAACTCCGGCAAAGGGCTTTGATCAAAATAACGGATATGCTTCTTATGATATTGAGAATGCCTTAAGTTTTAATAACGGACAAAATTATTGGATGGACAGAATGAGTGCAAAAAGCGCAACAGGTGTGTTTTACAGCTTTGGAGGCGGACAAAGTGATGCGGAGGGAGATCTTAACATTACGGTACCTGACGAAGCTAAGCAGGAGGAGCTTAAAAATACGGTGTATGCGTATAGAGATATGATTTATGATTATGTATATAATGATAAAATACCGGGTGAACAGCTGTGTAATGTTTTTTGATAAAAATAAAATTTTTTGTAAAGGCGGATTTTTATCTGCCTTTAATTTTTGCTTGGTTTTGTAAAAATTAAAGAAATTTAATAATATTGCTTTTCATTTTTTGTTGAATATGATATAATATCATTGAATTTACAATTCAAAATAGAAAGGAGATCTAAAAAATGACGAAAAGACTTACTGCTTTGGTTATGACTTTGGTTATGATTTTGTCTGTTGCGGGTGTTAATACATTTGCAAGATACAGTGTTGAGGACGGAAGTTATAATTATCGCAAAACCGAAGACGTTGAAGCAAGTATTGAGGGGGACAAGGTCGTTATAACATGGCCTGCCGTTGACAAAAGCGGAAATCTTATAAATGCAAATCCTCTTGAATCAGATTCTCTCTACGGAGATCCAAAGGGAAGCTGGACTTACCCTACACAGGGTATGATAATCGAATACCCCAATTGGAAAATTGACGGTACACATACAGCAAATCCCACACAGCTTAATACAGGGGAGTGCAATATACTTTACGGCTTGACCGATAATGTTACGGATTATCCCGTTGTGTGTGTAAGCGATAAAACTGGTGAAAAAATAAAGGACGCATATATTGACGGAACAGTTGTTGCAAATAATTTTGCCACAGCGTACAAAATAGAGTACTCAAAGGACGGAGAAAAATGGACTCTCGATCATATGATGACTACCGTAAATCACGGTAAAAAGCTCTACAGAAAAAATGATGACGGGACCTTTTCACAGGACTCAAAAAGTACATTTTTCCTTGAGGATCAGTATGTAGAGGCTCTTACGGGAAATCTTGAAGAAAACACGGAGTATTTCATAAGGGTTACGGCTACAAATGCCGCAAAAACAACTGACAACTTTAAGGAATTTACAACTAAGATCACCACTCCACAGGGAGCGGTAAAATATCCCGCATTTCCCACTGTTGAGGGCGGAGGTACATATTCACAGGGCGGAAGAGGCACAGAAACACAGCCTGCCGATGTATATGTTGTAACAAATCTTACTGATTCTGTTTCAGATCCACAGCCGGGTTCTTTAAGATACGGACTTGAAAGACGTGACAGAAGTGACGGAAACAGTGAATATCCCAGAATTATAACTTTTGCTGTTGAGGGTGTTATAAATATTGACCCTGCCGCATCTAAGAGCGCAAGAAGATTTAACATAGGAAGCAACACCACCTTACTGGGACAAACTGCACCGGGAGAGGGAATAACGGTTTACGGAGCTTCAATTAAATTTACAGGTGAAAACATTATATCAAGATATATACGTTTCAGACTTGGTGAGGGATATGACCTTGACGCAGCTACTGCTACAGGTGAAAATATAGTAATAGACCACTGTACTTTCAGCTGGGGTGTTGATGAGAGCTTTTCAGCAAAGGAAATCATAAATTCAAGTATACAGTATAATATTATTGCAAACAGTATGACTTTCCCTGATAAAACTGGAGTAAACAACAATGACGCTGAAATAAATGCAGGTGAAAGTGAAGCAAAGCACGGTATGGGTTCTATTATAAACGGTTCCGATGTTACATATACTCACAATTTGTGGGCTAATCACGGAACAAGAAATCCTAGATTTGAGGGCGGCTTTACATACAACAGCGTAACATATGGCAATAAGCTTGAATTTTCAAACAATGTAATATATAACTGGGGTCACAACTCAGGCTATGGCGGTGAAAGAGGAAGCGGACAGACAAATATGATAGGAAACTATTATAAGCCGGGTCCAAACACTCTTGAAAAGGTTAATACAAGAATATTTGACATTGACGGAAGCACAAGCAAATATTATTTTAAAGACAATGTTATGACTTCAAGTGCCGAGGTAACTGCAAATAACAGATTGGGTTATAATGATGTAAGTGACAGTGCTGTTTTATCCTCTCCTGTCGAGCTTGTTAATCCTTACAGCGCAACAAGTGCAGAAGAGGCTTATAACAAAGTTCTTGATTCCGTAGGTGCAAGCTATGTAAGAGATGCACAGGATGCAAGATTGATAGATGAAGTTAAAAACGGCACAGGCGGATTTATAAATGATGAGTTTGAAGCAGGCGGTATCGGTACGGCAACAGGCTATCAGGCAGAAGCGCCAAAGGATACTGACGGGGACGGTATTCCCGATGAATGGGAAGCCTCTCACGGACTTGATCCTAATGACAAGAGTGACGCAACTGTTATAGTTACAGATGAAACTAAGTCATATTGCGGTTATACAAATGTTGAAGTATATGCAAATGATATTTTGGGAGAATGGGAAGAAAGCACTGTTACATTAACAGCTCCCGAAAATCCCGTACCTTCAATAAACGGTATAACAAGCAGTGAGGACGGAGGTATTGTATCAAACGGAAACAGTACCGATGTTGTAAATTATACTGTTTTCAAGGGCTTTACATATTCTGTTGTAAAGAATATAGCAGGTGAATATGACAGCTATAAGATATTGTTAAATGACAAGGTGCTCGCTGAAAATACAGATGAATTTACAATTCCTTCAGATTTGGAGGAAGGTATGTATTACCTTTCAGTGCTTGCAGAGGGAAATAAGGGAAGCGGAATATCTTCAACTGTGCATATTACTGTTGTTGACTCTGACGGAAAGGACAGCAATTTAGAAGGCTTTACATCTGTTGATATTGGTTCTGTGGGCGTTGACGGAAGCGACTATTACAATAAAAATACAAATGAGCTTGTTTCAACAGGTGCGGGACATATGGGAATATTAAATACAAGCTCAACACAAAATCCCGATGCCTTTCACTTTAATTATACAACCGTTACGGGTGATTTTACATTTACCGCAAAAATGGACAATCTTGCAAAGCTTGACTATATGCAGCAGTCAGGTCTTATGGTAAGAGGAAGCCTTGATGAAAAGAGCGAGTTCTATATGCCTTCACTTACATACATTAAGGGTGAGGACTATGAAGGTCTTATTGATATAGCGGGAAATACTACAAAGGCTAAGAATGTGAGAACAATGTACAGAAGTACAGACGGAGGAAGCATTTTATATACAAATAATATGCTTGGTGTGGCTGCTGTGAGAGTTGGAAGCGAACCAAATTACGGCTGGGCAAAAATAGAGAGAAAAGGACAGGTCGTTGCTCTTTATGCTTCTCTTAACGGAACAGACTGGTATAAGATGGATGAGTTTACAACAACATTACCAGAAACAGTTTACGTAGGCTTTGCTACAGACGCTGCACAGGATTCAATGCCTCTTGTAAAATACAACGGAACAGTATTCAGCAATATTTCACTTGAAACAACAGATGTTGAAATAGGCAGTGGTGATGTTGTTGTTGACGGCAAGCTTGATATTAATGATGTAAACGCAGTGTTTGACTATGTGTTGGATCCCGAAAAATCACCTCTTACCGAAGAACAGCTTGCAAATGCAAGAGTTTCAGGAAATATGAACATTACAACAAGAGATGTTGCCCAAATATTACAGAAGGTTCTTGATCCCGATTACGAATTTACAAAATAGTTTTATGGTAAAAAGGTGAATTTGACGCAAATTGATGAAAAAAGTATATTTTAAAATATTTTTAAAAATACTTGACAAAGGCTTAATTGTCTGTTACAATACTTGTAATTAATAATTAATGGTGTTGATTGAGATACAGACAATATCATAGACCGCCTTACAGAGAGCTGTCGGTTGATGCAAGACAGCAGGCTGTTGATTTTGCCTATCACTCAGGAGCTTTCCCTCGGAAATATGAGTATGAGCGGAACGGATATGCCCCGTTACAGGCAACGGTTTGATTGAACCTGCTAAGAAGTGTATAGTGATATATACTTGAACTAGGGTGGTAACACGATGATTCGTCCCTGACTTTTTAAAAGTCAGGGATTTTTTTAATATAAAAATAATGGAAATTTATTTAAAAATATAATTTACTCCATTGAATTAGTTATAAATTTGGTTTATAATTAAAGTCAGCATATTATTTAGGGAGGATGAGAAAATGAGCAGACATATTTTGTCAATTCTTGTGGATAACCAAGCAGGTGTTTTAAGCAGGGTGTGCGGTCTTTTTTCAAGAAGAGGCTACAACATAGCTACATTGAGCGTGGGCGTCACGGAAGATGAACACATATCAAGAATAACAGTGCAGGTTGATTGTGATGATATGACTATTGAGCAGATCGTTAAGCAGGTTGAAAAGCTCGTGGACGTTATAAGAGTTGTGGAGCTTCATTCCGAACACGGTGTTTTCAGAGAACTTGCTCTTATAAAGGTTTGTGCAAAACCTCAGCAGAGGTCTGAAATTGCCAGTATGGTTGATATATACAGAGCTAATATTATTGATGTTGCAAGTGAGACACTTACAATAGAAATAACGGGAAAGCCAAGCAAGATCGAAGCCTTTGAATCTTTAATGGAGGCTTACGGAATAAAGGAAGTTGTAAGAACAGGTCTTACGGGTCTTTGCAGAGGAAATAATCCTATAAGAAAAACAAGAAGAGAAGAATAATATTTAGGATCGTTTTCGGTACATTTATTTTGAAATACTGAGGCGGAAAATTCCGCTTATGTATATAAATTGCAAAGCAATGCTTTGCTTAAAAATTTTTTTATTTTATTTTTTAGGAGGCAACTTAAAATGTCAAATGCAAGAATATTTTATCAGGATGATTGTAATTTAAGTTTACTTGAGGGTAAAACAATTGCTGTTATCGGTTATGGTTCACAGGGTCACGCTCACGCTTTAAATGCTAAGGAGTCAGGCTGTAATGTAATCATTGGTTTATATGAAGGCAGCAAGTCTTGGAAAAAAGCTGAAGCACAGGGCTTTGAAGTTTATACTGCTGCAGAAGCTGCTAAGAAAGCTGATATTATAATGATACTTATTAATGATGAGCTTCAGGCTGATATGTATAAAAAGGATATTGAACCGAATCTTGAAGCAGGCAATATGCTAATGTTTGCTCACGGTTTTAACATTCACTTTGGCTGCATTAAGCCACCTAAGGATGTTGACGTAACTATGATCGCTCCTAAGGGACCGGGACACACTGTAAGAAGCGAATATCAGGCAGGCAAGGGTGTTCCTTGTTTAGTGGCTGTTGAACAGGACGCAACAGGTAAGGCTCTTGATATGGCACTTGCATATGCTTTAGCTATTGGTGGTGCAAGAGCAGGTGTTCTTGAAACTACTTTCAGAACTGAAACAGAAACTGACTTGTTTGGTGAGCAGGCTGTTCTTTGCGGCGGTGTTTGTGCATTAATGCAGGCAGGTTTTGAAACTCTTTGCGAAGCAGGCTATGACCCAAGAAATGCTTACTTTGAGTGTATTCACGAAATGAAGCTTATTGTTGACTTAATTTATCAGTCAGGCTTTGCAGGTATGAGATATTCTATTTCAAACACTGCAGAATACGGTGATTATATAACAGGACCTAAGATCATAACAGAGGATACAAAGAAGGCTATGAAGAAGATCCTTTCAGATATTCAGGACGGTACATTTGCTAAGGACTTCTTGCTTGATATGTCATCTGCAGGCGGTCAGGTACACTTTAAGGCAATGAGAAAGTTAGCTGCTGAGCACTCATCAGAAAAGGTTGGAGAAGAGATCAGAAAGCTTTACAGCTGGAATGGTGAAGATAAGTTGATCAATAACTAATTAATTATATCGATACATATCATATATTCATAAAAGAAATGACGGGAGGCTGCCTATAGGCTTCTCGTCATACCTTTAAATATTATGGCACCTTTTAAAGTGGAGAAGGCATTTTTATAATTTTTATAAGAAAGCATATAAAGAGAGTTGTTTTTAATGGGTGTAATAAAATTTGAGCGGCAAAATTTGCAGCTTTATTTTATAATTAATTTTTGGAGGATATGAATAATGAAAACAAGAAAAATCACTTGGCTTACTCAGTTTTCTTACGGCTGCGGAAACCTGTTGGGAAGCGGACCTTTGGCTATAACAAGTGCGTGGTTGCTTATTTATCTTACTACGGTTTGTAATATTGATCCTATTCCTGCGGCTACGGTAGTTGCTTTACCTACACTTTTAGATGTTATTTTAAATCCTGTTATGGGATTTATAACGGATAATTTTTATAAAACAAGAATAGGCAGAAAGTTTGGGCGAAGAAGGTTTTTTATACTTTTGGGCATACCTCTTATGCTTGTATATCCGTTAATGTGGCTGCCTACTTCAAGTGTGCTTTACCATTTGCTCACATTCCTTGCATTTGAGCTTATTTACACAAGTGTTATGATTCCATATGAAACTCTTGCCGTGGAAATGACAAGTGATTTTAATATGAGAACATATCTTACGGGTTCAAAAGCGGCAATGGGTAAGGTGGCAAACTTCCTGGCATCGGGTATTCCGGGGTTATTCTTTTTAATTTGCGGAGATGACCAGTCAAACCCTGTTCCGTATATAGCCACGGCTTGTACTTATTGCGTAATAATGGTTGTTTCACTTATTCTTTTATACTGCAATTCATGGGAGCGCTCTCCCGAAGAGGTAAAGGAAGAAAATGTAAACGGACTTGGTGAAGGTCTTAAGAAATTGTACATTGATAACTTATCTACATTGAAGTTAAGGGTATTCAGACATCATTTGGGAATGTATCTTTTTGGGTTTGGTGCTGAATGGCTCTTTACATCAACTTTTACATATTTTGTTGTATATGTACTTAATCAGCAGAAGGCTCTTGCTGCTTCAATGAACAGCTTGTCAGCGGTTTTACAGCTTATATCAACCTTTGTTACAATGGGCATTGTAGCAAAAAAAGGCTTTAAAAAACCGTATATTATGGGACTTTCCGTTGTAATACTTGCAACCTTGGGTTATATATTTACGGCATTGTTCGGCTATCACGAGGCTACTGTTCTTATAATAATAATTACGTGTATATTTGGACTTGGCACAGGAGCGGTTTATTATATCCCTTGGAGTACATATACATTTATGGCTGATGTTGATGAAGTTGTTACCGACAGAAGACGTGAAGGCGTTTATGCAGGTGCAATGACTATGGCAGGTAAGCTTATGAGATTTATAGTTGTGCAGGCTCTCGGCATAACTCTTGCGGTAAACGGATTTACCAAGGGAGCGGAAGAGCAGCCTTTATCTGCGGTTCACGCAATTATGGGCATACTTTTAATAGGTGTGTGCGGTCTTGCGGTTATAGGCATAATATTTACTTTAAAAATGAAACTTAATCATAAAACTCACCAAATTGTTATTGATGAAATAGCGAGAGTTCACAATGGCGGAAGAAAAGAAGATGTTAAGCCCGAAGTTAAGGAAGTTATCGAAAAACTTTCAGGCTTTAAGTATGAGGAGTGTTTCGGCAACAACAATATGGGTTATCACGAGGGTGAAAAATTCTTTACACCTAAGAATACACTTATCTGTATTGCCATTGTTGTGGTGATAGTTTTATTTTTCTATATATCTTTACATAAATAATAAAATCAAGGTGTACACCGCAGACAGCAATTTGCGGTGTGCACAATCAAAAAACGGGAGGCGATACATATATGATAACTGTTTTTGACTCTACATTAAGAGATGGAGCTCAAGCTGAGGGTGTATCTTTTAGTGTAGAGGACAAAATCAAAATAGTAAAAGCTATTGATGAATTGGGAATAAGCTATGTTGAAGCGGGAAACCCCGGCTCAAATCCCAAGGATCTTGAGTTCTTTGAAAGAATAAAATCAATAAAGCTTAATAATACAAAAGTTGCTGCCTTCGGAAGTACAAGAAGACGTGGCATTTCACCCTCAGAGGATGGAAATGTTCAGGCATTGCTGGGGGCAGATGTTGATACTGTTGCTATTTTCGGCAAGTCGTGGGATTTCCATGTGACAGATATAATCAATGCTACTCTTCAGGAAAATCTTGAAATGATATATGACACCATACTTTATCTTAAGGATAAGGGTAAGGAGGTTGTATTTGATGCGGAGCATTTTTATGACGGTTATAAAAATAACTCCGAGTATGCAATGAAAACTCTTGATGCGGCGGTACAGGCAGGCGCAGACTGCATATGTCTTTGCGATACAAACGGAGGAACCTTTCCTGATGAAATATATGAAATAACAAAGGAAGTTGTGGAACGTTTTAATGTTATGATAGGAGTACACGCCCACAATGACTGTGGTATGGCTGTGGCAAATACAATAATGGCGGTCAAGGCAGGTGCAGCTCATATTCAGGGAACAATGACAGGCTTTGGTGAAAGATGCGGTAATACAAATCTTTCGACTGTTATACCCGATCTGCAGCTTAAGCTGAATTATAAATGTATTCCCGATGAAAATATGACAAAGCTTACGCATATTGCCAGAGAAGTGAGCGAAATTGCCAATCTTAAGCTAAATGACAGAGCTCCATTTGTTGGAAAAACCGCTTTTGCTCACAAGGGCGGTATGCATATAGACGGTGTGAGCAAAAACAGCAAGAGTTTTGAACACATTGACCCGACCCTTGTGGGAAATGAAAGAAAATTCCTTACAAGTGAGGTTGCGGGAAGAACTACGATACTTTCTATGATACAGAAAATTGCCCCCAATATTGAAAAAAATTCTCCCGAAACAGGAAGAATAATAGAAAGGCTTAAAGAGCTTGAATATGAGGGCTATCAATTTGAAGGAGCCGAGGGAGGCTTTGAGCTTGTAATAAGAAAGGAACTTGGAAAATACAAGCCGTTTTTTGAGCTTGAAACCTTTAAAATTATAGGAGAGCACACGGTTGACAGTGAAAATCAAACTGCTACTGCAATGATAAAGGTGTCTGTTGACGGTAAAAAAGAAATAACCGCAGCAGAAGGGGAGGGTCCCGTAAATGCACTTGACAAGGCTCTCAGAAAAGCCCTTGAGGTGTTTTATCCTGCTCTTTCGGAGGTGCATCTTACTGATTATAAGGTAAGAGTACTTGACGGAAATTCCGCAACGGCATCAAAGGTAAGAGTTCTTATAGAATGACAGCTGGACTACTGTGGGAGTGTCAAAGGATATTATTGAGGCAAGCTGGATCGCTTTAGTTGATTCAATAGAATATAAATTAATAAAAGACATTGAAAAGAAATTTAAAGAATTTCTTTGATGATTTGATAAATAATAATTAACTTTTAGGAGGAAAAATACTATGGGTATGACTATGACTCAGAAAATTTTAGCAGCTCATGCGGGACTTGAGTCTGTTAAGGCAGGTCAGCTTATTGAAGCTAAGCTTGACATTGTACATGGCAACGATGTTACAACTCCTGTTGCTATTAAAGAATTTCAAAAAATAGGTGTAAAAGAAGTGTTTGATAAAAACAAGGTTTCTATTGTACCCGATCACTTTACACCAAATAAGGACATTAAGTCAGCTGAACATTGTAAAATGGTAAGAGAATTTGCATATGACAAATGTGTAAAGAACTATTTTGAAGTAGGTCAGATGGGTATAGAGCACTGTCTTCTTCCAGAAGCAGGTATTGTTGTGCCAGGTGATGTTGTAATCGGTGCTGACTCTCATACTTGTACATACGGTGCTTTAGGTGCTTTTTCAACAGGCGTTGGCTCAACAGATATGGCTGTTGGTATGGCAAGAGGCGTTGCATGGTTTAAGGTACCTGCCGCATTAAAGTTTGTTTTAAAGAATAAGCCTGCCGAGTGGATAAGCGGCAAGGATATTATTTTACATATTATAGGTATGATAGGTGTTGACGGTGCATTATACAAGTCAATGGAATTTGTAGGCGACGGTTTACAGTACCTTTCAATGGACGACAGATTTACTATTGCCAATATGGCTATTGAGGCAGGCGGAAAGAACGGTATTTTCCCTGTTGATGAGAAAACTCTTGAGTATGTTAAGGAGCATTACAACAAGGAGCTTAACAAGGAATATACAGTATTTGAGGCTGATGAGGACGCTGAATATGATGAGGTTTATGAAATCGACCTTTCAACACTTCGTCCTACTGTTTCATTCCCTCACCTTCCTTCAAACACAAGAACTGTAGACGATGAGGAATGTAAGAATCTTGAAATTGATCAGGTTGTTATAGGTTCCTGTACTAACGGACGTATGGACGACTTAAGAATTGCGGCTAAGATTCTTGAAGGCAAAAAGGTTGATCCAAAGCTTAGAGTAATTATTCTTCCGGGTACTCAGAAGATATATCTTCAGTGTATTGAAGAGGGTATTGCCAAAATTTTTGTTGAATCAGGCTGCGTGTTCTCAACTCCTACCTGCGGTCCATGTCTTGGAGGACATATGGGTATCCTTGCTAAGGGAGAAAAGGCTTTATCCACAACAAACAGAAACTTTATAGGACGTATGGGACATCCTGAATCTTTCGTTTATTTGGCAAGTCCTGCTGTTGCTGCTGCATCAGCGCTTACAGGAAAGATCACAGACCCTGCAAATGTATAAGGAGGCAGAGAGAAATGAACGCAAAAGGAACAGTTTTTAAATATGGTGACAATATAGATACAGATGTTATTATTCCTGCAAGATATTTGAATTCGTCTGATCCTAAGGAGCTTGCAGCTCACTGTATGGAGGACGCTATTCATTCAACAGTTAAGTTTGCAGATAACGTTAAAGAAGGCGACATTATTGTTGCAGAAAAGAACTTTGGCTGTGGCTCTTCAAGAGAGCACGCACCTATTGCCATTAAGGCAAGCGGTGTTTCCTGTGTAATTGCAAAGACATTTGCAAGAATTTTCTACAGAAATGCCATAAATATCGGTTTACCGATTCTTGAATGTGAAGAGGCTGCCGAAAAAATAGATATGGGTGATGTAGTTGAGGTTGACTTCAATACGGGAGTTATAACTAATCATACTAAAAATGAAACATATCAGGCTGAACCATTCCCTGAATTTATGCAGGAAATGTTTAAGGTTGGCGGTCTTATTGAACAGACTAAGGTTAAGTTGGGCTTAAAGTAATTTAATCAAATATGAGATAAACTACACTCTGTAAGTAGTAAGTGATATTATAAGATAAACAATGCCGAGGGCATTATTGAATTTGAAAAGAGGTAGATAAAATGAATTTTAAAATTGCTGTTGTAGCAGGTGACGGTATCGGTCCCGAAGTAATGGAGCAGAATATAAACGTATTAAATGCTGTTGGTAAAAAGTTTGGACACACATTTGAATATACATATGTTTTAGGCGGCGGCTGTGCTATTGATAAATATGGCGAACCACTTCCACAGGAAACTATTGACGTTTGCAAGGCAAGTGATTCCGTACTTCTTGGTGCGGTTGGCGGCTGGCAGTGGGATACTCTCCCGGGAGATAAAAGACCTGAAAGAGCTTTGCTTGGTTTAAGAGGTGCTTTAGGCTTATATGCCAATTTAAGACCTGCAACATTACACGATGCATTAAAGGGTGCTTGTCCTTTAAAGCCCGAGCTTGTTGCTGACGGCGTTGATATTATGGTTGTAAGAGAGCTTACAGGCGGTATGTACTTTGGTGAAAAGGGCAGAAAGCAGACTGATATGGGAGAGGCAGCTTATGACGTTGAGCAGTATTCAGTTAAGGAAGTTGAGAGAATTGCAAGAACTGCCTTTGAAATTGCAAGAAAGAGAAAGAAACACGTTACTAATGTAGATAAGCAGAATGTTCTTGAATCATCAAGACTTTGGAGAAGTGTTGTTCTTGAGGTTGCTAAGGACTATCCCGATGTTGAGCTTGACCACTTATATGTTGACAATGCTTCAATGCAGTTGATTATGCGTCCTACTACATTTGACGTTATTGTAACAGGCAATATTTTCGGTGATATTTTATCAGATGAGGCTTCTCAGATGACAGGTTCAATCGGTATGCTTCCTTCTGCAAGTTTGGGAGAAGGTTCTCTTGGTATGTATGAGCCTGTTCACGGCTCTGCTCCTGACATTGCAGGCAAGGATATTGCTAATCCTATTGCTACTATCCTTTCAGGTGCAATGATGTTAAAATACAGCTTTGGTCTTCTTGAAGAGGCTAAGTGTATTGAGGACGCTGTAACTAAGGTCCTTAATATGGGTTACAGAACAGGCGACATTATGAGCGAAGGTATGAAGCAGGTTGGCTGTAAGGAAATGGGCAAACTTGTTATTGAAAATCTTTAATGAAATTTAAGGGTGGGGAAACCCACCCTCTGCGTGTCGATAAAGTCGACACGCTTGCAAGAAATGCTTGTCAACACTTTCAGATAAAGCTGAAAGCCAGCCTGCGGCTGTCAGATAAATCTTTCTGTGCAAGCATTTCTTGCAGTATGCTAAGGTGGAGACCAGCCGTGTAGTTTGCGTTCTTGCTATGCAAGTACACAAACTAGTCTCCGTCCTCGGTTGCTTGGGCGAGCAGCAAAACAAGGTTTTGCGACCAGCCTCGGTCGGGCAAAGCTCTTACAAGCAACTTTGCTACGCAAAGCAAGTCCCGTATGCTTCGGGATTGCAAACCTGCGGATTAAAGTCTGCGACGCTTTTTGAATTACGGTGTCGCAAGAAATTCAAATTTTCTTAAAAAGTTTAGCTTTTTGACAGTCTGAGGGTGGGGAAACCCACCCTTATACGATATAAAGAGGGGCGGCAAATTGAAAAAATTTTTGATATGTATGTTGATGTGTTTATTATTTTCCTGTTCTTTTGTTTATGCTGATGATTCAGTGGAGGATACACTAAGCTCCAAGTCGTGGACTATACAGGATAATACGGATCTGGTGAGATTTAAGGCATCAAAGGCAAATTTTGCTGTTGATGCAAGAGCATCAGGTGCAGGTATTTATGCTCTTTGTGTTATAGATAAAAATGGAAATATAATGCTTGCCGATATGGACAGCAGTAAAATATATAATATTGATGTTAGGGGTAATCTTGCGGAAATAACACCAAGGTATGGAGGAGAACAAAATATTTACAGTGTTACAACGGGAAAGGTAGTTGTAAAAGGTTATTTTAAACAGCCAAATGCTTATAACACAGATGATGTATGCTATAAGATATATATGCCTTTTTATACGCAAAGCGGCTGCGGACTTATAAATACGGCTACGGGAAGTATAGTTATACAGCCAATATACAAGGATATGGGGGTATTTTACAATGACCTTGCAATTGCTTTAAAAAAAGACGGCTCATATGCAATAATCAATATAGAGGGTAGGGAAATAAAAAATTTCAGACTTGACGGCAATTGGCAGTTTGTATACTCAAAGGGTACAAATATGATAATGCAAGATAATAACGGACAGTTTCTTTACAGAGCTTATTCCGAAATAAAATCTCCATATTACAGCTATTGCAGTTTTGCCGATTATGAAATAATTGCTCATAAGGAGTATCAC
>JAUNPM010000009.1:0-18803 GCA_030536675.1 Clostridia bacterium
GAAAAAGGAGAAATTTTATGAGCTATAGATTAGAAACAAAATGTATACACGGTGATAAATGTGAAGAAAGGAAGCACTCCTTTGGAGCTGTGTCTGTGCCCATATATCAGACTGCGACCTTTGCTCATCCGGGCATAGGAAGGTCAACGGGTTATGATTATTCCAGAGAAAGCAACCCTACAAGGGAAGAGCTTGAAAACTTTGTAACAGCTCTTGAATGTTCTTGTGATACGGTTGCCTGTTCTACGGGAATGGCGGCATTAAGCTTATGCCTTGAGCTTTTTGAAAGAGGTTCTCATATTTTGTGTACAGATGATCTATACGGCGGCTCTGTCAGGATATTTGAAACCGTGGGAAAAAACAAAGGACTTGAGTTTGATTATGTGGATACAAGCAGAAGAGAGTTGGTTGAAAAAAGCATAAGGGAAAATACAAAGGCTCTTTACATTGAAACGCCCAGTAATCCTACGATGAAAGTAACCGATTTAAAAGCTATGAAAGAAATTGCTCTTAAATACGGATTAATGTTAATAGTTGACAATACCTTTCTTACTCCTTATTTTCAAAATCCAATAGTTTTGGGAGCAGATATTGTTATACACAGCGGTACAAAGTTTCTGGGAGGACATAATGATACTCTTGCGGGATTTGTATGTACTGCAAATGAGGAGCTTAAAAACAAAATAAGATTTTTATATAAAACAGTGGGCTGTTGTTTATCTCCTTTTGACAGTTTTCTTTTGCTGAGAGGAATAAAAACCCTTGGTGTGAGAGTTGAAAAACAGCAGAGTAATGCAATAAAAATCGCAAATTGGTTAAAAGAGCATAAGAAGGTAAAAAATGTATATTATGTGGGACTTAAGGATCATAAAGGATATGATGTAAATTTAAAGCAGGCGAGAGGTTTCGGCAGTATGATCTCATTTGAGGTGGACAGTGAGGAAACTGCAATAAAAATACTTGAAAATGTTAAGGTAATAAGCTATGCGGAAAGCCTTGGGGGTGTAGAGTCCCTTATTACATATCCAATGCTGCAAACTCACGGTGACGTGCCTGAGAGTATAAGGGAAGAGCTTGGAATAAACAACAGATTTTTAAGGCTGTCTGTAGGTATAGAAAATACAGAGGACCTTATTGCTGATATAGAAAATGCGTTAAATTGATTTATGAGGTAATGTTAATATGAAATTTGATTTTGATACTTTTGTGGAAAGAAAAGGAACCAACTGTCTTAAATATGACTTTGCAAAGGAAAGAGGAAAAAGTGAAGATGTGCTGCCTTTATGGGTGGCAGATATGGATTTTAAAACTGTGCCCGAGGTCAGTGAAAGGCTGGTTAAAATTGCGGAGCACGGCATATTCGGCTACACGGACTCAAAAATCGAATATTTTAATGCTGTGGCAAATTGGTATAAAAAATATTTTGATTGGGATATAAAGGAAGAGTGGCTTGTTAAAACTCCGGGAGTTGTGTTTGCCATAGCAATGGCTGTAAAGGCATTTACAAAAGAGGGGGACGGAGTTATTATACAGCAGCCTGTATATTATCCTTTCAGTCAAACTATATTGGATAACAACAGAAAACTTGTCAATAATCCTCTTGAGCTTGTAAACGGTCATTATGAAATGAATTTTGAAGATTTTGAAAGAAAAATAGTTGAAAATAATGTTAAGCTATTTGTAATGTGCAGTCCACATAATCCCGTGGGAAGAGTGTGGAAGGAATGGGAGCTAAGAAAGGTTGGAGATATTTGCTTAAAGCATAATGTTATCGTTGTAAGCGATGAGATCCACTGTGATTTTACATATGAGGGGAACAGACACATTGTGTTTGCATCACTTGAAAAGGAATATGAAAATATAACAATTACTTGTACGGCGCCAAGTAAGACCTTTAATATTGCAGGGCTTCAGGCATCAAATATTTTTATAGCAAACAGGCATATAAGAAAAAGATTTATAAAGGAAATTTCAGCGGCGGGATACAGCCAGCTTAATACAATGGCTCTTGCAGCTTGTCAAACGGCATATGAAAAAGGCGATGAATGGCTTAAAGAGCTTAAAGAATATTTAAAGGGCAATCTTGACTTTGTAAGAAAGTATTTAAATGAAAATATGCCTTATATTAAGCTGATTGAACCTGAGGGGACATATTTAATATGGCTTGATTTCAGAGAGCTTAATATGACGGAAGAAGAAAGGGAAGATTTGATTGTGAATAAGGCTAAATTGTGGCTTGACAGCGGAGCTATATTCGGAAAAGCGGGAGAGGGCTTTGAAAGAATAAACATTGCTTGCAGCAGATCTACCCTTGAAAGAGCTTTAAGTCAGCTGAAAAAGGCTTTGGAGAAATAATTTTTTTGCTTTGCCTGTATTATTTGCAAATTTATTAATGAAATTATTAAAAACTATTGACATAATATTGAAATAGTGATATAATCCTATTATTCCACTAGGAAAAATAATTTGCGTGAAAGGACAATATAATATGATGATCTGTATGTGCTGCTGTTTTATGATTTTATTGTATAAAAATTTGAATATTTGTCCTGACATACAGTTTAAATAAGGTTCTTATTATAAAATATTGTGTATTTACATATATATAAGGAGGCCCAAAACTTCCTTATTTTTATGCGGTGGATTAAGGAGTTGATAGTTTGGATATAGATTTTATGGCGGAATATGCGCCGATGTATGCAGAAGCGGCTAAACTGACTATAGGTATAGGTATAATAGGAATAATACTTTCAATAGCAGTAGGCTTGATATGTACAATTATTCTTCATTATAAAGTGCCTGTTTTGAGAAATATAGTTGCTGTATACAGGGAGCTTTCAAGGAACACACCTTTGCTTGTTCAGCTTTTTTTCCTGTATTTTGGACTACCTAAGCTGGGAATAATAATAAGTTCGGAAGCCTGTGCTGTAATCGGTCTTACATTCCTTGGCGGAAGTTATATGGCGGAGGCATTCAGGAGCGGACTTGAAGCAATAGACAAAAGTCAAATAGAATCAGGGTTAAGTATAGGACTTACAAATATGCAGCTTATGAGATATATTGTGTTTCCCCAGGCGCTTTCAATATCTGTGCCTGCAATTTGCGCAAACGTAATATTTCTTATAAAGGAAACATCTGTTTTCAGTGCGGTTGCTCTTGCCGATCTAATGTATGTGGCAAAAGACTTAATTGGCTTATACTATAAGACAGATGAAGCTCTTCTTATGCTTGTGATAGCTTATTTAATATTGCTTTTGCCCATATCATTGTTTGCTTCGTGGCTTGAAAGGAGATTGAGATATGCAGGATTTGGGAATTAAAGTTTTGTTTATGGGCAACAATTTTTGGCGGTTGCTGGGAGGACTTGGAATAACAATAAAAATCTCTCTTATTGCAGTTGCAATTTCAATTGTTCTTGGTATTTTTATGGGAATGATAATGACTGTTAAAAATCCCGTAACAAAAGCCGTGACAAGAATATATCTTGAATTTGTGAGAATAATGCCTCAGCTTGTTTTGCTTTTTATTGTGTATTTTGGAGCAACAAAGACCTTTGGCATAAATTTAAGCGGTCAGTTATCGGCGGTTATTGTGTTTGCTTTTTGGGGAACTGCCGAAATGGGTGATCTTGTAAGAAGTGCTCTTATTTCAATACCAAAGCATCAATATGAAAGCGGTGAAGCAATAGGTCTTACAAGAATACAGCTTTACAGGTATATAATTATACCTCAGACATTGAGAAGGCTTATACCTTTATCAATAAATTTGGCTACGAGAATGATAAAAACAACCTCTCTTATTGTACTTATAGGTGTTGTGGAGGTTATGAAAGTGGGACAGCAGATAATAGAGGCAAACAGATATACGGTGCCTAATTCCGCACTTTGGATATATGGTACAATATTTTTTATGTATTTCTTTACCTGTTGGCCCATATCCTTAGTGTCATCATGGCTTGAGAAAAAATGGGCGAATTGAGGTGAGTTATTTGTATAGTGAGGAAAAACTTCTTGAAATTCATAATTTAGTAAAGGACTACGGAAACGGACCTATATTAAAGGGTGTTTCTCTTGATATACATAAAGGTGAAGTGCTTGTTGTAATCGGACCTTCGGGCTGCGGCAAAAGCACATTGTTAAGATGTATGAACGGACTTGAAAGTATTAAGTCGGGAGAAATACTTCTTGACGGCAATGTTATAACAGGAAACAAAACAAAATGGAGTGAAGTAAGACAGAAAATAGGTATGGTTTTTCAAAGCTACGACCTTTTTCCACATATGAGCGTCATTGATAATATACTTTTAGGTCCCGTTAAAGTGCAGAAAAGGGATAAAAAAGACGTTGAAAAAGAGGCTGAAATACTGCTTGAAAGAGTGGGCTTGCTTGAAAAGAAAAATGTATATCCAAGGCAGCTTTCAGGAGGACAGAAACAAAGAGTGGCTATTGTAAGAGCTCTTATTATGCACCCTGAAATAATGCTTTTTGATGAAGTGACTGCCGCTCTTGACCCTGAAATGGTAAGGGAGGTCTTAGACGTTATGCTTGAGCTTGCAAAAAACGGCTCAACAATGGTAATAGTGACCCACGAAATGCAGTTTGCAAGAGCAGTTGCAGACAGAGTTGTGTTTTTAGACGGAGGAGAGATCGTTGAAACGGATACACCGGAAAATTTCTTTACTGCGCCTAAAACGGAAAGAGCACAAAAATTTTTGAATACGTTTACATTTGATGTAAAATAATAAAAAGAAAGGAAGATATGATTATGAAAAAGTTTATTGCATTAACACTTAGTTTATTGCTTGGAGCCGCAGCTTTAACAGGATGCGGTTCAACGGGAGGAACAGATGAAAGCGGTGCTGCTGATAACTCAGCAATTTACAGAACGGTAGATGAAATAAAGGAAAGCGGTAAAATCAATATTGGTGTATTCAGTGACAAAAAGCCCTTTGGTTATGTTGATGAAAACGGGGATTATCAGGGCTATGACATATATTTTGCCGAAAGACTTGCAAAGGATCTGGGTGTTGAGATCGAGTATGTTTCAACGGAGCCTGCCAGCCGTGTTGAGTATTTAAAAACGGGAAAGGTAGATGTAATACTTGCAAACTTTACAGTAACAGAGGAAAGAGCTGAATCAGTTGATTTTGCACTTCCTTATATGAAGGTGGCTCTCGGTGTTGTATCTCCCGACAGCGCTCTTATTACATCACCTGAGCAGTTAAACGGAAAAACTCTTATTGTTGCAAAGGGAACAACTGCCGAAACATATTTTACTGAAAATTATCCTGATGTGAAGCTCTTAAAGTTTGACCAATATACGGAAGCATACAATGCTTTGTTGGACGGAAGAGGCGACGCCCTTTCAACAGATAATACGGAGGTCCTTGCGTGGGCGATTCAAAATCCGGGCTTTAGTGTAGGTATAGAATCCTTAGGAGATATTGACACAATAGCTCCTGCTGTTTCAAAGGGTAATACATCTTTAAAGGAATGGATAGACAATGAGATCGTTGCCCTTGCAGATGAACAGTTCTTCCACAAGGATTATGAAGAAACACTTGCTCCTGTTTACGGAGATAATGTTGATATTGACAGTCTGGTTGTAGAAGGCGGAAAAGTAGACTCAGAAAATTAATTTAAAAGTGCAATGAAAAAAGGCTTTCCTAATAAATTAAATAGGGAAGCCTTTTAATAGGTTTTTATATTGTTATTTGTTGTCTTTTACTTCATCAACTGCGTCATTAACGCTTTCTTTTGCGTCCTCATAAACATTCTTAACGGAGTCCATAATATCCTTACCGTTTTCTTTTGCGGAATCAATAATATCCTCTGCCGCTTCCTTTACTGCTTCTGCTGCTTTTTCGGGAACATCGATAATGGAGTCCTCGGGAATGTCGGGCTTCCCTGTTTTTATTTTATATTCCTCCACCTTTGCTCTTCCTTTTTGATACATCTCTTCGCCAACCTCTTTTGCTTTGTTTGCGTATTTTTTTACAACGGGTCTTGCTTCGTCTACTATGTCGGTTACTTTCTCTTTTACGGAATCAATAATGTCCCCTGCGTCAATGGTTTTTGTGGTCTTTATTGTGTTCATAAGTTTAATTGCATCATCAACGGAAATTTTGCCGTCACTTACCATTTTAAGTATTTCCATTCTTTCTTTTTTCATAGTTGTTACCTCACTTTCTGTTTAAATTATGTTTTGTTATATATACGCTTATTATGCAAAAGAGTATGTTTAAATTTATTTGTAAATGCCTTTATTATATTATATTTTTATAAGGCAGTTTAGATTCTATAGTTGCTTTAACTCTGTCGGGAAGCTGTGCGAGCTCTTCCTTTGTAAGTGTTGAGGAATCTATGGGAGGGTGAATATACAAATTTATTTGTGCAGGTTTGATCTTGTAATTATTTGCCTCCATTACATTTCTTGTTCCGTCAATGGTAAGGGGAACAATGAGTTTTTTGCTTTTTGATGCAAGCTTAAAGCTGCCGCTTTTAAATTCTCCGAGCTCTCCCGTTTTGCTTCTTGTGCCTTCGGGGAAGATTACCATATTGATGCCGTTTTTTAGCTGTTTTATTCCTTCGATAATTATTTGGGCAGACTGCTTAATGTCATTTCTGTCCATAAAAAGACAATGTATTCTCTTCATCCATTTGTTTACAAAAGGAAATTTTTCAAGCTCCACCTTTGCAACAAAGCCTTTTGGACAAGGCAAATATGCCAATAATAAAAGTATATCAAAATTACTTTGATGATTTGAAACAAAAAGTACATTGTCCTTATGAGGCAGGTTTTCAATACCGTATACATTTACTGATGCGCCCGAATCAGTTATTCTTTTGCGTGCCCAGTCTGTCACTTTTTCTGTTACAAAGTCTTCGTATTGTTCCTTGTTTCCCTGCTCAAGATATTTATCGGCTTTTTTTAGCTGAGGATCGTTTATTATAAGTGAACCTATGAATTTTAAATACCATTTTATTGATCTGAACATATATACTTCCTTCCTTTTATATAAATTAATAAGTGCAGGTAAAAAAACACTTTTTTATTTTGGTAAAATGTGTTAATATATACATAAGATAATTTTGGGAGTTATTAAAGTCCATAACTCGGATTTTAATATAATTATACTATAAATTTATTAAAATTAAAAGTAATTTTGGAGATAAAAATATGAATGAAAGAGAAATTGCCGTTTTTATACTTATGGATATATTTAATGAGAGGGCTTATAATAATATTATATTAAGGAAAACATTAAATAGCCACAGTGAGCTGACACCTGTGCAGAAAGCATTTATAACGGAGCTTGTAAACGGAACCTTGAGAAATCTTATAAACATTGATTATATTATTGATAAGTTTTCAAAAACAAAAACATTAAAAATGAAGCCTTTTATATTAAATAATATAAGAATTGCAGTTTATCAAATCATATATATGGATAAAATTCCTGTATCTGCTGCCTGCAATGAGGCTGTGAAGCTGGCTAAAAAAAGGAGCTTTGCTTCATTGTCGGGATTTGTAAACGGAGTGCTCAGGAGTATAGCAAGGGGAAAAGACAGTATTGAATATCCTTCCGATAAGGTAAAGGCTTTGGGTATAAAATATTCATATCCTCAATGGCTTATGGAATATTGGCTTGAAGAAATGACGGAAGATGAGATTGAAAAAATATGTAGGGCTTTTTCAGAGCCTCCCGTAATAAGTATATGTGTAAATACAACAAAAACAGATAAATATGAACTTAAGGACAGACTTTTAAAAGAAGGGATACAGGCAGATACGGATACGGTATCTGACAACAGCCTGTATATTTACAAAACAAGCAATATTGCGGAAAGCAAGTGCTATAAGGAGGGGCTGTTTCATATAATGGATGAGAGCTCTATGCTTGCGGTCCAAATTATGTCCCCTGAAAAAAATTCCGTTGTTGCTGATCTGTGTGCTGCTCCGGGAGGAAAAAGTTTTGCTGCTGCTGAGCTTATGGAAAATACGGGGGTCGTTTATTCAAGGGATATTTATGAACA
This sequence comes from Clostridia bacterium, assembly GCA_030536675.1. Taxonomy (GTDB): domain Bacteria; phylum Bacillota; class Clostridia; order Lachnospirales; family CAG-274; genus Gallispira. Next base: position 8,037 of record JAUNPM010000009.1, read on the forward strand.
CAAGGTCCGCCTTATAAAAGAAGGAGCGGAAAGATTGGGGCTTACGGTGATAAAAGCGGAAATTAAAGATGCAGAAAAAAGTGATCCAAATTTAAAGGCAGATTACGTTATTGCAGACGTACCCTGTTCGGGATTTGGACTTGTAAGAAAAAAGCCCGATATTAAATATAATAAAACCTATGATGATATAGAGGAGCTTGTTAAAATACAAAGGAGAATATTAAAAGCGGCTGCCGATTCGGTCAAAGAGGGCGGAGTGCTTATATATTCCACCTGTACAATATCCCACAAAGAAAATATTGAAAATGTAAAATGGTTTTGCGGAGAGTATGGGTTTAAATGTGAGGATATAACAAAATATCTGCCAAAGGGAACAAACTGCAAAACAGCGGATAAGGGTTATATTCAGATATTGCCTTATATGTGGGGAACAGACGGATTTTTTGTTGCAAGGATGAGAAAAAATGGATAAGGTTGATTTAAGGTCTTTTACACTTGAAAAATTAAAGTCAGAGCTTGAAAATATGGGAGAGAAGCCATTTAGAGCAAAGCAGATATACGGCTGGCTTCACCAAAAGCAGGTCAGAGATTTTGATGATATGACAAATATATCAAAGGATCTGAGAGAAAAGCTCAAGGAAAAATATATAATAAAAAACTTAAAAATTGTTGAAAAACTTGTTTCAAAAGAGGATAATACAAGTAAATATTTATTTGATATTGGCAACAATACGGTTATAGAAAGTGTTTTGATGAAATATTCATACGGCAATGCGGTATGTATATCCTCCCAAGCAGGGTGCAGAATGGGCTGTACTTTTTGTGCATCTACAATAGGAGGGCTTGAAAGAAATCTTATGCCTGGAGAAATGGCAGAGCAGATATATGAAATACAAAGAGATATAGGTGAAAGAGTGTCAAATGTGGTTATTATGGGAAGCGGTGAACCTCTTGACAATTATGAAAACGTACTTGATTTTCTTGAAATAATCCATTCAAAGGAAGGCTGTAATTTAAGTCACAGGCATATTACTCTTTCCACCTGCGGAGTTGTGGATAAAATATATGACTTGGCAAAAGAAGATCTGCAAATTACACTTGCAATTTCACTTCACGCACCCAATAATGAAATAAGGAAAAATACAATGCCTATAGCTAAAAAGTATGATTATGATTCTCTTTTAAGGGCGGCAAAGTATTATGCAGATGTAACGAAAAGACGGGTAACTTTTGAATATGCCCTTATAAAGGGTGTAAACGACGGGGAAGAAAATGCCGCAGAACTGGCTTCAAGGCTTAGAGGCATTATGTGTCACGTTAATTTGATACCCGTAAATGATGTAAGGGAAAACAATTATATCAGAAGTACGGAAGAAAATATAAAGAAATTTGCACAAACACTTAAATCAATGGGTATTGAAACTACTGTGAGAAGAAAACTGGGCAGCGACATAAATGCCGCCTGCGGACAGCTTAGAAAAAGTTATAAAGACAGGAATATTAAGGAGGAATAATATGATAGGCTTTGGAAAGACCGACATAGGTCAAATACGTCCTAAAAATGAGGATTCCATATATGTATCAAACGCTCCTGTAGGAAAACTACATAACCTTTATATAGTTGCCGACGGTATGGGAGGACATAAAGCGGGACAGGTGGCAAGCAATACTGCTATTGAGGCATTTCTCGCATATCTTAACAAATATCAGCCTGACAGTACGGAAGAGCCTCTTGATATGCTTATAGGCGGTATTAATATGGCAAATGACGCCGTGTATAAATTGGGACAGACATATTATGAGGAATACGGAGATATGGGAACTACAATGGTTGCCGTTACTTTTGTGGGAAACAATATGTATGTGGCTCACGTGGGCGATTCAAGACTTTATAAAATATCAAGGGGTAAGATCGAGCAGATAACAAATGACCATTCCCTAGTTGCAGAAATGGTAAGGGCGGGACAGCTTACGGAAACAGAAGCAAGAAATCACCCCCAGCGAAATTGTATAACAAGGGCTGTGGGAACTGACAGCAAGGTCGTTGCAGACGGCATTATTACAAAGGTAAACAAAGACGACATAATTGTGATTTGCAGCGACGGCTTGAGTACAATGCTTGAGGATAATGAAATTTTAATAATAAGCGGGGCAAAGCAATTTACGACGGAAGAAAGAGTAAATATGCTTATAAATGCTGCAAACGAAAACGGCGGAATGGACAATATATCGGCTGTTATAATTGACATTTGAGGGGGTGGGGCTTGTGATACTTGAAAAAGGCTGTATAGTCAGCGAAAGATATAAAATACTTGAAACCATAGGCAAGGGCGGAATGGCTATTGTCTATAAGGCAAATGATTTAAAGCTGGGAAGAGATGTTACATTTAAAGTTTTAAAATCCGATTATATTGAAGATGAGGGCTTTATTAAACGATTCAGCACAGAGGCAAGAGCAGCTGCACAGCTTGCCCATACAAATATAGTGAATGTTTACGATGTGGGAAATGACGGAGATATTCATTATATAGTTATGGAATATATAGACGGATATACTTTAAAGGAATTAATATATAAAAATGCACCCTTGGATAACAGACTTGCCTGTGATATTGCAATGCAAATAGCGGCGGGACTTGAAAATGCTCATGCTCACGGAGTTATACACAGGGATATTAAACCTGAGAATATACTTCTTACTAAGGTGGGCGGCAAGCTTACGGCAAAGGTAACGGACTTTGGTATTGCAAAGGCAAACAGCCTTGAAAATACCCAAGGGGATTATATGGGGTCCGTACATTATTTTTCTCCTGAACAGGCTAAGGGTGAAGATGTGGACCAAAGAAGCGATATTTATTCACTTGGTATAGTATTGTATGAAATGGTAACAGGTACAATACCTTTTGAGGGTCAGTCTGCTCTTGATTTGGCAATGAAGCATATTAAAGCTCCCATTCCTGATCCCAGAATGGTAAATCCCAAGGTATCTGTGGAAATAATTGAAATTATTAAAAAAGCCTGTGCAAAGGAGCCTAAAAACAGATACCAAAGTGCAAGGGCTATGGGGCAGGCACTTAAAAATGTAATAGAAAACAAAAATAAGAATGAAGATTTAAATAATAAAAACAACAAAAAAGTAAAAAAGCCCATCCCCGACATTGATGACAGCGAAACAGAGGACGAGGAAGCTCTTGAAATAAAGAAAAGAGAGCGTAATGTTATAATTACGGCGGTCATAACGGGAATATTGATAATACTGCTTATTACCGTAGGAGGAAGTATATTAAAAAATACCTTATACGGTGATACAGTAAAAATACCTAACTTTGTGGGTATGACTTATGAAAAGGCTTGTGTAAAGGCGGAGAAAAAGGGGCTTACCGTTGAGAGAAAGGATATATATCAGGCTGATGTGGACGCAGGCTGTGTTGCTCAGCAGACTCCCGAAAAAGGTGAAAGAGTTGAAAAGGGCGGAGTTGTTGTGCTTTATGTAAGTTTTGGCGCAGGAGATATACAGGTGCCCGATATTACCGGTATGCGTAAGTCAAAGGGTGAGGAAGCATTGGCTGAAATGGGACTTTCTCTTGGTTCTGTTGATTATGTGAACAGTGACAGACCTATAGGAGAAATTATTGAGCAGGATCCCGAAGGCGGAGAAATGGTAACGGCAGACGCTAAAATAAATGTAAAGGTAAGTCAAGGCTCTGTGGACGAAGAAGTACAGGTGCCCGATCTTAAATTAAAGACACAGGAGGAGGTTTCTGAAATACTTGATGAGCTTGGACTTAATGCTAAGTTTATAGACGGTTACAGTGATACTGTGCCTGAAGGACAGGTGATCGATCAGGGAATAAGCGCCGATACCTTTGTGCCTATAGGAAGTCAGATCACAGTTACAATAAGCAGAGGTGAAAATCAAAGCATAACGGAAGAGCAGACTGCAAGTGTACCTGCGATTATAGATATAGAGGAGCCTACAACGGAGGCGCCTACGGAAATAACAACGGCAGAGGCTGCCACCTCCGCTTCTGCCGATAGAAATATAAGTATTCCGGTAAATCCCGGTGCTTCAATATTAAATGATACGGGGAATACCGTTAAGGTAACAGCAAGCAAAAACGGCAGTGAAACGGTGTTAAAAGAATTTTCTCTTTCAAAAAATGAATTTCCTTTTGACGTTCCTACAACATCAGACGGAAATACATTATATACTGTAACCGTAAACGGAAATGTAATATACAGCGAGATTAAATAATATGACAGGAAGAATAATAAGAGGTGTGGGCGGCTTATACTATGTTGCCGCCCAAAATTCAGTGTATGAATGTAGTGCCAGAGGAAAGTTCAGAAAAAATAAAATTACTCCTACTGTAGGGGATTTTGTTGATTTTACTGTTCTGGACGATGAAAATAAAAAAGGTGCTCTTGATGTAATAGAAAAAAGGAAAAATGAGCTTATAAGACCGAGGGTCGCAAATATTGACACAGCGGTAATTACCTTTGCCGCCGCAAGCCCCAATATTAATATGGACCTCCTTGACAGATTTCTTATACTTGCGGAAACTCAAGGCATACCTAACATTGTTATATGTATTAACAAATCCGATCTTGCCGATAATGAGGAAAGAGAAAGATTTATGAAAATTTATGCTAAAATATATACAGTGGTGTATGTATCTGCAAGAGAAAGCAAGGGAATAGATGAGCTCAAACACAGCATAAAGGGTGTTACTGTGTTTGCAGGTCCTTCGGGAGTAGGTAAATCAAGTCTTATAAATGAGCTTATACCCCAAAGCAACAGACAGACAGGTGAAATAAGCCGTAAAATTGAAAGAGGTAAGCACACAACAAGACAGGTGGAGCTTCTTCATATGGCGGAAGATGTATATATTGTGGATTCGCCGGGATTTACTTCTCTTAATCTGGATTTTTTAAAAGCCGAGGATATTCAGAGGTATTTCAGGGAGTTTAAGCCATATATCGGACATTGCCGCTTTGCGGACTGTGCTCACATAGCAGAGCCTGACTGTGCTGTTAAAGAAAAAATAGGAGAAGATATTTCAGAGGAAAGATATGACAGATTTGTATATTTATACAATGAAATTAAACAAAGGAGATAAATAAAATGAAATATATATTGTCACCGTCACTGCTTTCAGCTGATTTTACCGCACTTGACAGGGAAATTAAGGTGTGCGAAGATAACAATGTGGCTTATTTACACATAGATGTAATGGACGGTATGTTTGTGCCAAATATATCAATAGGTATTCCTGTTGTAAAAAGCATAAGAAAAATAACCGATTTGGTACTTGACGTACATTTAATGATCGTTAAGCCTGAAAGATATATTAAGGCTTTTGCCGAAGCAGGGTCTGATATAATAAATATTCATTATGAGGCTACAGAGGATCACATAGGTGTGCTTAAGGAAATAAAGAAATTAGGTAAAAAGGCGGCTGTTACAATAAAGCCTAATACGAGCTATAAGGATATTATTTCATTAAGCGATTATGTTGATATGTTTCTTGTAATGAGCGTAGAGCCGGGGTTCGGCGGACAGAGCTTTATTGAGTCAACACTTAAAAATGTTGAAGGACTTGCTGAATACAGGGAAAATAACGGCTTAAGTTACGATATAGAAATTGACGGAGGAATAAATGCAGATAATATAACCAGTCCTCTTGATGCGGGAGCAAACATTATTGTTGCAGGCTCCGCTGTATTCGGAAAGGGAGATACGGCTGAAAAGATACGGAAATTAAACGGTATAATAGATAAATATAACAAATGATAAAGTGTTATATACTGCAATGAGGTTATGAAATGAAAACTATAATAATAGGCAACGGTAATATTAATGACTATGAAATTATAAGGGAATATTTTGACGACGCATATATAATTGCCTGCGACGGTGGGTTAAGGCATTGCCGTGCTATGATGATAACTCCCAATGTAATGGTTGGAGATTTTGATTCGGCAAATAAAGCTGACGCTGACTTTTTTGAAAAAATGGGAGTTCCTAAAATAGAATATCCCAAAAGGAAAAATATGACTGATATGGAAATAGGCATTGATCTGGCAATAGAAAAGAAAGCCGACGAAATCTACATAGTAGGCGGTCTGGGAAAGAGGTTTGACCACAGTCTTGCAAATGTGCACATATTGCTAAGACCTGTAAGTATGGGAATAAGAGCTTGTCTTTTAGATGAACGCAATATAATAACCTTGGTTAAAGACCGTATTGATATTGTGGGTGAAAAGGGACAGACTGTTTCACTTATACCCCTGACAAGCGTTGTAAAGGGTATAAATACGGAAAATATGGAGTATTCTCTTGATGATGCGGTTATGGAAATAGGGAATTCATTAGGTGTGAGCAATGTTATGACAGAAGATACTGCTTCCGTGTCTGTAAGTGAGGGAGTGCTTATAATTATTATGTCAAGAGATTAAACATTTTTGCATAAATATAAATATACTGTTTTTCGGGGCGGGGTGTTTATATTGAGATTTTGTGATGTAAAAAGATATTTTCTCGGAATATTTCTTATTGGCGTGGGTATAGGTATATTGGTCGGAAGATTTTGCGGATTTGGTTTTATAGTAGGTATTATTTTTATAGGTGTTGGAGTTTATGTACTTACAGCTTTTTGAAAAATATACACTTTTTACGAAATGGCAAAATTAAAGTTTAAATGCGCCGATTGCTTTGTTTATTAAATAAAAAATGAATTATGAATACTTAAGGGTCGTACAAATTAAGGATGAGAGTAATTTGTACGACCCTTATTTTATTGATATATACATTTCGTGATGTTTAAATACATTTGGTGACGGTTTGGTTGAAATGGGGATTTAAAATTGATATAATTATATAAAAAGTAATAGCCGCTGTTTTAACACATCTTTCCTATGAAAAATTCAGTGAAAGACAGAGTAAAGGAGGAATTTTAATGGTCATAGAAAATTTTAAGGAGCTTAAATTTGGAATAAGTAGTTTTGGTGTTTTATTATTGTTTATTGTTATATTATTTTCTTCAAAGGCATATGCCGAAACTACATATAATGCAAATGCAGACGGTACTGTTATTTGCCGTGTAAGCGATGACGGGGCAACGGTAACAATAAGCGGAAACGGAGCTATGTCTGATTATACAAGTCCCTATAAAGTGCCATGGATAGAAAACCATATTAATACTACAATTAAAAAAGTGGTAATTGAAAACGGAGTAACTCATATAGGAAGCCATTCTTTCGGCGGCTGTGAGGAGCTTAATTACGTGACAATAGGGGAAAGCGTAACATCAATGGGAGATTATGCCTTTTATGCCTGCTCAAGTCTTAATAAAATAAGCTTACTTGGAAGAAATGCAAATGTATCGGTTGGAAACAATGTATTGACTAATACAAGATTTGACGAGGAAACAGGAATAATAGGCGAGTTATATTGTTACAGCAACAGCTCATTGGGAAGGGCTTTGTGGGATAATTATGAGTCATTTATTGTAAATTTTTTAAATGAAGGAATAGAAATAAGAAATATTAACAGTGATGCAAATACTCTTGAAATTTGGGTTGATACAAATGAGTTCGGCGGAGAGGATCCCGCAAAATATTTAGAGGGTGTAACGTTAATAAATGACGACTATGTAACAATAAGGATAAATGTTATAATTGATCCCGACTGGGACGATGAAATTGTGCCTTTTAGTGAGGGAAGCAGTAAGAGCAGTTCAAATGACGAGGGTATCCAAACTGCGTCAGATGAAATTTCGGAATCCAAGCTTATAAAGAATTACAGATATGAGGACAACGACAGATATGTTGTGTTTGATGTAAGCTATGAGCTTGGAACAGATGAAGGGAATGAAACACCTGTAAGGGCACAGGTTGAAAGCAGGGAAAACGGGAATGTAAAAAATTATTATTCAGATATGGTGTATGTTGAGTAAGTGAAAATAAAATATATTTATGCTTTTACGGTATTTGATGGCTTAATGTCAGATACCGTATTTTTTTTGTTAAAAATATATAAAGTTTTTGTATATATTTGCTCTAATGAAAATATAAATTTTAAAAGTGTTGTTTATTTTTGGAGAATATAGTATAATTGTAATTAACATTATATTATATTTGCACAATAAAATATATAAATATAATATTTTAAATATATAATATTGCTTCAATGTATTATAATGAATAAAATTTTATAAGGAGGAGCGCTAATGGAAAAAAAATCAAAACATAATTTCAGAGGAACGGCGGCTCAGGAACAGCAGTTAAGAGATGTTATAGAAAAGCATTTGAAACAGCCGGGGGGACTGATGCCTGTGCTGCAGGACGCTCAGGAAATATACGGATACCTGCCTTTTGAAGTGCAGAGTATGATAGCAGAAGGGCTAAATGTTCCCTTGTCTGAGGTGTATGGAGTGGCTACGTTTTATTCTCAGTTTTCACTTACACCTAAGGGTGAAAACAGAATAAGCGTCTGTCTTGGCACTGCCTGTTATGTAAAGGGCGCCGATAAAATACTTGAGGCAGTGGAAAAAAAGCTTGGGATCAAAAGCGGAGAATGTACGGAAAACAGACTTTTTTCTCTTGATTCAACAAGATGCATAGGTGCCTGCGGTCTTGCACCCGTAATGATGATAAATGATGATGTGTACGGTAAGATGACTGTGGAGCAGGTAGATGAAATAATTGACAGATATATTAAGAAGAATAAAAAGGGAGGTGATGTTCAATGATAACAATTGAAGAATTAAATAAAATAAGAGATTCCAAGCAGGAGCTTGTTATGGTACGTAAGGTCATAGCAGAGCAGGGAGAGGAGCTTGCAAAAAAGACGGGCTACAGAAAACAGGTGCTTATATGCGGGGGAACAGGCTGTACTTCATCAGGCTCAAAAAGGGTCGTTGCTGCTCTTGAAGAGGCAATAGAAAAAAACGGACTTGAAAAGGAAATACTTGTTGTTAAAACAGGCTGTTTCGGACTGTGTGCTTTAGGACCTATAATGATCGTTTATCCCGAAGGCTGTTTTTACAGTCAGGTAACTCCCGAGGGTGTTGAACGAATTGCCGAAGAGCACCTTAAAAACGGCAATATTGTAAAGGAGCTTCTTTATAAGGAAACCGTACATAATGACGGAAGTATAATATCATTAAATGAAACACAGTTTTACAAAAAACAGATGAGAGTTGCTCTGAGAAACTGTGGAGTTATAGACCCTGAACAGATAGAAGAATATATAGCTCTTGACGGGTACCAGGCTCTTGCAAAGGTGCTTACGTCAATGAGCGGTGATGATGTTATAAATGAGCTGCTTAAATCAGGCTTAAGAGGAAGAGGAGGCGGAGGCTTCCCTACAGGCAAAAAATGGGCATTTGCAAAGGAAGCGGAAAATGAGATAAAATATGTCTGTTGTAATGCAGATGAGGGAGATCCGGGGGCATTTATGGACAGATCCATACTTGAAGGAGATCCTCACTGTGTAATTGAGGCTATGGCTATAGCAGGCTATACAATAGGAGCTAATAAGGGATATGTTTATGTAAGAGCGGAATATCCTATTGCTGTTGAAAGACTTAAAATTGCTGTTAAACAGGCAAGAGAATACGGCCTTTTGGGGGATAATATTTTTGGAACGGATTTTTCTTTTGATATAGAGATAAGGCTTGGGGCAGGAGCCTTTGTATGCGGTGAGGAAACTGCTCTTATGACTTCAATTGAGGGTCACAGAGGAGAACCCAGACCAAGACCGCCTTTCCCTGCTGTAAAGGGGCTTTTTGGCAGACCTACCGTACTTAACAATGTTGAAACATATGCAAACATAGCACAGATAATATTAAAGGGCTCCGAATGGTTTAGCAGCATAGGAACAAAAACCTCAAAGGGAACAAAGGTGTTTGCTTTGGGTGGTAAAATAACAAACGTAGGACTTGTTGAAATACCAATGGGAACTACATTGAGAGAGATCGTGGAAGAAATAGGCGGAGGAATACCTAACGGCAAAAAGTTTAAAGCGGCACAGACGGGAGGTCCTTCCGGAGGCTGTATTCCTGCCTGTCATATTGATACGCCAATAGATTATGACAGCCTTTTGGAGCTTGGCTCAATGATGGGCTCGGGAGGACTTATTATACTTGATGAAGATACCTGTATGGTGGATATTTCAAAGTTTTATCTTGAATTTACTGTTGATGAGTCCTGCGGCAAATGTACACCCTGCCGTATAGGTACAAGAAGACTTATGCAGTTTTTGGAGAAGATCACATCGGGTAAAGGCGAAATTGAGGACTTGGATAAAATTGAAGAGCTTTCAATGCATATGAAAACATCTTCATTGTGCGCTTTGGGTCAGTCTGCATCTAATCCCGTTCTTTCAACAATAAAATATTTCAGGGACGAATATCTTGCTCATATTACAGACAGGACCTGTCCTGCAGGAGTATGTAAAGCATTGCTTTATTACGAAATTCAGCCTAAACTATGCAAGGGCTGTACAAAGTGTGCAAGAAATTGTCCTGTTAATGCAATTCAAGGCGAGGTTAAAAAGCCTCACGTTATTGATAAAAATATATGCATTAAGTGCGGACTTTGCGTTAAAAACTGTAAGTTTAATGCTATAAGGACAAGGTAAGGAGGTGTTTTTATGGATATGGTAAATTTAAAAATAAATAATATTCCGGTGTCTGTACCGGCGGGTTATACTATTTTGCAGGCGGCTAAATCAATACATATTGAAATACCGTCACTATGTTA
>JAUNPM010000009.1:18813-19029 GCA_030536675.1 Clostridia bacterium
AAATTGTATAGGTGCCTGCAGGGTCTGTGTAGTTGAAATAAAAGGAAGAAGCGGACTTGTGGCTTCCTGTGTGTATCCTGTTGAAGAGGGAATGGAGGTCCTGACAAATACACCGAGAGTACGTGCTTCAAGAAAAACAACAATTGAGCTTATTCTTTCAAGTCATCATAAAAAATGTCTTTCCTGTGTAAGAGGAAATCACTGTGAGCTGCAAAA
>JAUNPM010000237.1 GCA_030536675.1 Clostridia bacterium
TCCACAGTATCTTTATCAATATCCGCAAGCATTTCAAGACTTATTTTAGCAAGCCTTGCCTCAGTATATCTTGCCGCCGCTGCCGGATAGCCGTCAATAGAACCAAAATTTCCGTGACCGTCTACAAGAGGATACCTCATTGAAAAATCCTGAGCGAGTCTTACAAGTGCATCATAAATAGCAGAATCACCGTGAGGGTGATATTTACCCATTGTATCACCTGTAATTCTTGCAGACTTTTTATGTGCCTTATTGGGAGCAAGTCCCATTTCATTCATTGAATAAAGTATTCTCCTGTGGACAGGCTTTAAACCGTCTCTTACATCGGGAAGTGCTCTTGCAACAATAACACTCATTGCATAGTCAATATAAGAAGATTTCATAGTTTGGGATATTTCCGCAGTAACTATTTTATCAAACTGTGTCTTATTGTTTTCGTCCATAATATATTACCTCTTATACGTCCAACGTTGCATATTTAGCTTCCTGCTGAATAAATTCACGCCTTGGTTCAACTTCATCACCCATAAGCTTTTCAAAAATTTCATCAGCAAGTTTTGCATCATCAATCGTAACTTTTATTAGAATACGTTTTTCAGGATCCATTGTTGTTTCCCAAAGCTGAGAAGCATCCATTTCACCAAGACCTTTATATCTCTGAATAGGCTTCATACCTTCAGCTCCCATTTCAGCTATTGCACGGTCTCTTTCATCATCTGTATAAGCATATACAATTTTTTTGCCTTTTTCCAGTTTATAAAGGGGAGGCTGTGCAAGATATACATAACCGTTTTCTATAAGCTGAGGCATAAATCTGAATATAAACGTCAAAAGAAGGGTAGTGATATGAGCACCGTCAACATCGGCATCTGTCATAAGAACAATTTTATGGTATCTTAATTTTTCAATATTGAAATCTTCGTGAATACCTGTTCCAAATGCCGTGATCATTGACTTTATTTCTTCATTACCCAATATTCTGTCAAGCCTTGCCTTTTCAACATTTAATATTTTACCTCTTAAGGGAAGTATAGCCTGAGTTCTGGCATCCCTTGCTTTAACCGCAGAACCTCCCGCAGAATTACCCTCAACTATATAAATTTCACACTTTGAGGCGTCCTTTTCAGAGCAATCCGTAAGTTTTCCCGGCAATTTTCCGCTTTCAAGAACATCTTTACGTCTTACAAGTTCTCTTGCTTTTTTTGCCGCTTCTCTTGCCCTTGAAGCAAGAAGTGATTTTTCAAGTATCATTTTTGCTACTTCGGGATTTTCTTCAAGAAAATAAGTTAATTTTTCAGACAAAACAGACGCAACTGCAGGTGTAGCTTCACTTGTGCCGAGTTTACCTTTTGTCTGTCCTTCAAACTGCGGATCTTCAATCTTTACGCTTACAATAGATGTAAGTCCTTCTCTTATATCTTCACCTGATAAGTTTTTATCACTTGCTTTAAGCAAACCAAACTTTCTGCCGTAATCATTTATTGTTTTTGTAAGGGCGGTTCTGAAGCCCTGTATATGAGTACCTCCGTCAACAGTATTAATATTATTTACATATGAATAATTTATTTCATTAAAACTATTGTTATGCTGAAAAGCAACTTCTACAAGTATATTGTTATATGTTCCCTCACAGTAGAATATTTCATCATACATAGGAACTTTGGAAGAGTTGATATTTTGAACAAATTCCTTAATTCCACCCAAATAATGATAAACATATTTTGGCTTATCTTCCTGTCTTAAATCAGTAAGTGTAATTTTAAGTCCTTTTGTAAGAAAAGCAGTTTCCTGTAAATGATGTCTTAAAACATCTATATCAAAAACAGTTTCTTCAAATATTTCTGCATCAGGCTTGAATCTTATATAAGTACCGCTTACATCTTCGGGACACTTATCTACAACTTCAAGGGAGTTTATAACATTTCCTCTTTCATATCTCTGTTCATAAACCTGACCTTCGTGATATACATTTACAACAAGCCATTCACTTAAGGCATTTACAACAGAAGCACCTACACCGTGAAGACCTCCCGAAACCTTATATCCTCCGCCTCCGAATTTTCCTCCTGCATGAAGTATTGTAAAAACAACTTCAACAGCAGGAATACCTTTCTGCGGGTGAATACCTACAGGTATTCCTCTTCCGTTATCTCTTACGGAAACAGTATTATCCTCGTGGACTGTAACTTCAATATGAGTACAATATCCCGCAAGAGCTTCGTCAACGGAATTATCAACAATTTCATATACACAGTGATGAAGTCCTCTTGATGATGTTGAACCAATATACATACCGGGACGTTTTCTTACAGCTTCCAGACCTTCCAATATTTGTATTTGATTTTCATTATATTCCTGCTGTGGCATTTTATTAACTCCTTCGTAGGGGTACACTACCCTTGATTCTAAAACTCATTATAACATAAAAATAACAAAAAATAAAGGGTTTTTGTTATTTACTTTAAATTATTGAATATTTGTATGATTATCTGAAATTTTCTTTTATTCAGACAAATAAGTTTTTGGACATACTCTGATTAAAGGTCTATTTTTCCGTTTTTTACATAAAAAAATTTCACATTTTTAATGTTATTTGTAATATCTTCAATGCCTGTTGATGTGATTATGGTTTGAACATCTTTAATTGAATTTAAAATATAAAGCTGTCTGCTTCTGTCAAGTTCCGACAAAATATCATCAAGAAGAAGGATAGGCTTATAATTCGTCAAATCCTTAATAAGATCAACCTCTGCAAGTTTCAATGAAAGACATACTGTTCTTTGCTGTCCCTGTGAACCGAAATTTCTTACGTTAATATCATTCACTGAAAAATATAAATCATCTTTATGTATTCC
>JAUNPM010000238.1 GCA_030536675.1 Clostridia bacterium
TTTTTATTAATTTTTTTGCCGCTCATATTATCCTCCTAAAGCCTATAAAGTCACTTGACTGTGCCTTGTAACGTGACAGCTTATGTTTACGGCCAAGGGAAGCCCCGCAATGTGTGTTGCATAAGTTTCAATATTGATTCCCAATATTGTAGTATTTCCTCCAAGCCCCTGTGGTCCTATACCCAGATTATTAGCTCTTTCAAAAATCTCTTCTTCAATTTTTCTTATATGCTCCTTATTGGATTTAGAGCCAATGGGACGTAAAAGAGCCTTTTTAGCCAGCTTTGTACACATTTCAAAATTTCCTCCTATACCTACGCCAACCACCATAGGAGGACAGGGATTAGGTCCCGCCTTTTCAATGCAGTCAATAATTGCATTTTTAACACCTTCAACACCGTCTGACGGCTTAAGCATATAGACCTTGCTCATATTTTCACTTCCAAAGCCCTTTGGAGCCACATCAATATGTACTTTATCCCCCTCTGTTATATCATAATGTATAATAGCTGGAGTATTGTCCTTAGTATTAACTCTTATAAGAGGGTCTGATACAACAGACTTTCTTAAATATCCCTCACTATAGCCTTGGCGAACACCCTCATTTATTGCGTCAGTCAAATTGCCGCCCGTAAAATGAACCTCCTGACCTATTTCCATAAAAATAACCGCCATTCCCGTATCTTGGCATATAGGTTTCATTTTAGCCTTTGCCAGATCCGCATTTTCAATAAGCTGAGATAAAATATTTTTACCTATTTCCGAATTTTCTTCCTTCAATGCTTTTTCAAGTGCTGAATATACATCTGAATTAAGACAGCAATTAGCATTTATACACATATACTTGATTGCCTTTGTTATCTCCGATACGTTAATTTCTCTCATTATGCTTTCTCCTTGCACACAACAATTATATAAAATTATATCAAATTAAAACTTTATTAACAACCCCGAATTAATTTGTTTAAAATATTTTATGCCTTTCTGCATCTGAATCTTATTCTGACATAATCAATGTACCATTTTCCGTCCTTACAAAGAACAGGCTTGAGCTTTTCTGAGGCTTCATCAATTATGCTTTGAATCTCCTTTTCATCCATATTTTTAAAAGCCGCCATATTAAACATTCTTATCCAGTCTTCAAGTCCGTTTTCGCCTTTTTGCAGGGTCGGTCTGTCAAAAAGCACTGCATAATTAACAATAAGCCCTGCTTTTTCAAGCAGCGGTGAATATTCCCCTATTGTAGGGAAATAAAAATTTTTTACATAATCATATCCTCTTTTATTAAAAATTTCCTTTAATGCGGAATGAACGGTTTCTGCACAGCCATATCCGCCAAATTCGCACACAAATTCACCGCCCTTTTTAATATTCCCTGAAATATTATTTAAAAGCTCCTGCTGTCTTTCCTTATCTATCCAATGTAAAACCGCATTTGAAAATATGGCGTCAAAAGGCTCTTCTTTAAAGGTAAGGGCATTTCCTTTTACAAAATTAATATCACTGTAATTTTTAAGAGCAATTTTAAGCATTTCTTCAGAATCATCAATACCCGTAACATCATAACCCATTTCTTTTAACTTACAGGTAAGTCTGCCGTTTCCACAGCCAAGGTCCGCCACTCTGCTTCCTTTTTCCACAGTTAAAAGCTCTGTCACATCTTCACCGTATTTGTGCACAAACTGAAAATCCTCCGCATATTTTTCAGCGTCCCAATTTATATTCATTCCGTTTACCTCCGAATAATTACAAAAGGAGCGTAATCCAACGCTCCCGAAAATTGTCAAAAAACTTAATTTTAACAAAATTTATGTAGTTTTTGAACAGGTCATTTCAATTAGCGTCGCAGACTTTGATCCACAGGTCGAGCTTTGCCCGACCGAGGACAGGGACTATTTTGTATACTTGCATAGCAAGTATGCAAAATACGCGGCTGGTCCCTTCCTTAGCATACTGCAAGAAATGCTTGAACTGAAAGATTTATTGAACAGCTTTTATCATTAGCTAAAAGCATTGGCAAGCATTTCTTGCAAGGCTGTCGAATTTTTCGACAGCCTAAAGGAGCGTAATCCAACGCTCCCATAAAATTACTTATTTACTCTACCCAGATATTCACCTGTTGCAGTATCAACCTTAATAATTTCACCCTGATTAATAAACAAAGGTACATTTACAGTTGCGCCTGTTTCAACAGTAGCAGGCTTTGTTGCACCTGTTGCAGTATCACCCTTGAATCCCGGCTCTGTATCCGTAACTTCAAGCTCAACAGAAATAGGAGGCTCAATACCAAATACCTTGCCCTGATAGCTGAGAACCTTTACAGCCTCATTTTCCTTAACGAATTTAAGAGTATCACCTACTTCATTTGCAGGAATAGGGATCTGGTCATAAGTTTCAACATCCATAAAGTAGTAAAGCTCTCCGTCATTGTAAAGATATGACATATCCTTTCTGTCAATATGAGCCTTAGGCATTTTCTCGGTAGGTCTGAATGTTTTTTCAACAACAGCCCCTGAAACAAGATTTTTCAGCTTTGTTCTTACAAAAGCAGCGCCTTTACCCGGCTTAACGTGCTGAAATTCAATTATCTGATAAATATTTCCCTCATATTCCATTGTAACACCGTTTCTAAATTCACCGGCAGAAATCATAAAATTTTCCTCCTTAAAAATAAACATATTTATATAATAATAACCTATATTTACAAAAATTGCAATATATTTTTTACATCGTAACAAATTTGTTACAATAATTTACACATTAATACACTTTATACACCTTGT
>JAUNPM010000239.1 GCA_030536675.1 Clostridia bacterium
ATTTTAAAAAGCTCAATGATCAGCTTAGGAACAGTGCTTATAATGCAAACAAGTTTGCAAACATTCTTATGCCAATAAATGCAAATATAGGAAATATAAGCTACGTTCTTTGTGCCGTAATAGGTGCTATACTTGCATTAAGCGGACTTACGGGCATTACACTTGGTACCATTGTTGCTTTCCTTACTCTTAATAAGAGCTTTAACAACCCTGTTGTTCAGGTCAGCCAGCAGCTTAATAACGTAATAATGGCTCTTGCGGGAGCAGAGAGAATTTTTAAGCTCCTTGATGAGGAGCCTGAGGTTGACGACGGCCGGGATACTCTTGTAAATGTAAAAGAGGGCAGTGACGGTTCTCTTGTGGAATGTAAGGAAAGAACGGGAGTATGGGCGTGGAAAAAGCCACGTGAAAACGGACGTTTTGAGTACACAAAGCTGGAGGGCGGCGTTGTCTTTGACGATGTTGACTTTGGATATGACGAAAATAAGATAGTTCTTCACAATATTAAGCTCTATGCGGAGCCCGGGCAGAAAATTGCTTTTGTTGGAAGCACGGGTGCAGGTAAAACGACCATAACAAACCTTATAAACAGGTTTTATGATATACAGGACGGTAAAATCAGATATGACGGAGTAAATATAAATCACATTAAGAAAGCTGATCTAAGAAGATCTTTAGGCATAGTTTTGCAGGATACTCACCTTTTTACGGGAACTGTTCTTGAAAATATAAGATACGGAAAGCTTGATGCTACAGACGCTGAATGTAAAGAGGCGGCAAGGCTTGCAAATGCTCACAGCTTTATAGTAAGACTTCCCGACGGATACAATACTATGATAACAGGGGACGGCGCAAACTTAAGTCAGGGACAAAGACAGCTTTTGGCTATTGCAAGAGCCGCTGTTGCAGACCCGCCTGTTCTTATACTTGACGAGGCTACAAGTTCAATAGATACAAGAACGGAAGGTCTTGTTCAAAGAGGTATGGATCGTCTTATGAAGGGCAGAACAACATTTGTTATAGCTCACAGACTTTCTACTGTAAGAAATTCGGACTGTATTATGGTGCTTGAAAACGGAAGAATTATAGAAAGAGGAAATCACGACGATTTAATAGAAAAGAAGGGCAAGTATTATCAGCTTTATACAGGTAATCTTGCGGAAGAAAATTAAATAATTAAACAAACAGCCCTCCCAATGAGAAATATTCTCTTGGGAGGGCTGTTATTTTGAAAAATCAGCTCATATATTCTCTTAGCTTTTTGAGAATTTTTTTTTCAAGTCTTGACACCTGAACCTGAGAAACACCTATTTTTAATGCCGTATCACTTTGGGTGAGTTCTTCAATATATCTCATATTTACGATTTTTTGTTCTCTGGGGTCAAGGCTTTTAATAGCAGCCTTTAAAAGAATGTTATCTACTATTTCGCCGCTTTTATCCTCAACAGCCGTAATTGTATCAATAACATTCATTTCCTTGCCTTTGTCGCTTTCTATCTTTCTGTCTATGGAGTCAACATCTCTTGAAGCGTTTAAGGCTGTTACAAGAGTTTCAATATCAACATTTATATATTGGGCTATTTCATCAACAGACGGCTCTTTGTTGTTTTGTGCTCTTAAAACTTCTTTTGCCCTTGCCGCCTTAAAAGCTGTTTCTTTAAGTCCTCTGCTTACTTTAATAATGCCGTCATCTCTTAAAAAACGTTTTATTTCGCCCATAATCATTGGTACGGCATATGTTGAAAATTTTACATCGTAATTGAAGTTAAAATTTTTGACGGCTTTTACAAGACCCATTGATCCGATTTGAAACAGGTCCTCAATTTCCATATTACGGGCAGAAAATTTTTTTACTACACTCCATATAAGTCCCGTATTTTCGTTTACAATACATTCAAAGGCTTCTTTGTTACCATTCTGAGCCTCTTTTATTAAATTATGTATTCTATCCATATTAAGCCAAGTCCTTATACATTGTTATTCTTGTGCCTTTACCGAGCTGAGAGGATATTTCAAGACCGTCCATAAAGCTCTCCATTACAGTAAAGCCAAGTCCCGAACGCTCACATTCAGGCTTAGATGTGTACATTGGTTCTCTTGCTTTTTCTATGTTTTCTATGCCTTTGCCGTAATCCTCAATAACAAGACATACTCTTCTGCCTTCTATGGAACAGCTTAAATCAATGACTCCTTCACCGTCATAGCCGTGTATTATTGAATTTGTAACAGCTTCCGACACTGCCATTTTGATGTCTTCAATATCTCCCATATTTGGATTTTTGTAGAGTAAGAAGCCTGAAACTGCAAGCCTTGCAAAGCTCTCGTTTTCCGAAACGGCATCAAATGTAATTTTCATTTTATTCATTACAGCTCCTCCATTCAGTAAGGGCATCATCAACAGTATCAAATTTTTTTATTATTTTATATAGCCCTGACATATTAAATATTCTTTCCATATTTCCTTTTATACCTGTAAGAGCTATTTTACCCTCTCTTTCTTCAATTTCCCTGTATCTGCCAAGTATCATACCTATGCCTGAGCTGTCCATAAATTCCACGTTACTTAGATCGATTATCATTTTTTTTACATATTTTCCCGTGTTCATATATATTTCTCTTTTTATGATCTCGCTTGAATGGTGATCTATGTCACCTTTTAATTCAACTACATATACATCATCGCAATATCTGCAATTTACCATATTATCCCCTCCGTAAATTTCTTTTTGTTCTTTATATTAATTTTAAAGCCTATAGAAAACATATGCAA
>JAUNPM010000240.1 GCA_030536675.1 Clostridia bacterium
CAATTAAGCCAAACACGGCTCATTTACAGGGGTAAATTTCATTTATTTATTATTTCTGAACAATATGTACAGCAAATCCGCCAAAATCTTCTTTTAAGTAAATAGAAGTGATCTTTCCATTCTTTTCAACAGCAGTTTCATAATCAAACTCGCCGCCCATAGCTTCAATGTAATTGATTGCTCTTTCCATATAGTTAGTAGCAATTGCAATGTGACCGTTCTTACCTAAGAACATCTGCTTTCTTACTTCAATACCCTTAGAAGCAAAAACAGCTGAATTATGATTATCGATAGGGAAGTTAAATAACTTGTTAAATCTTTCAGCAAGTGCCATAGCAGTTGCTTCATCTTCTGTATTGATACCAACGTGTACCATTTCAAGACCAAGCATATTTCCAACAGCTTCCTTACAAAGAGCTACGATCTCATCAAACTTGCCCTCGTCAATTAATTTACCGGGAACCATCCAGCTTCCGCCGCAGCAAATGATCTTGTTGTATTCAAGATAGCTGTTTAAATTGTTAGCATTAATACCACCTGTAGGCATAAACTTAAGGCTTGTAAATGCAGCAGCCATAGACTTGATCATCTTTAATCCGCCTGCAGCTTCAGCAGGGAAGAATTTAACAACCTCAAGACCAAGCTTAACTGCATGGTTAAGGTCTGAAGGGTTAGCTGTACCTGGTGTAAACGGTGGATAATTCTTTTCCTGACAATAAGCAATAAGTTCAGGATCCAAACCGGGAGATACAAGGAATTTTGAACCTGCGGCAACAGCCTTGTCAGCCTGCTCCTTAGTTAAAACAGTACCTGCACCTACGATCAATTCAGGAACTTCCTGTGACATTCTCTTAATGGCTTCCTCTGCAGCAGCTGTTCTGAAAGTTACCTCTGCACATGGAATACCACCTTCAACCAATGCCTTTGCTAAAGGAACAGCCTTGTCTGCATCATTGATAACAACAACAGGAACAATACCAATAGCACTTAATTTTTTTAAAACTTCATTCATTTTTCATAAACCACCTTTCTGTAATTCGAAGCTTTTCGCTTAAGGTTATTGTAACACGTATGTAACATAAAGTCAACAGAACTTACAAATTTTTTATGTTTTTATATATGGTTTATATTAAATTTTACGAATAAAAACTTTATGAAATTTTTTTTAATTTTTAATAAAAACGTTGACATTTATTTCATTTGGTGATATCATTTCATTTGAATCACATAAGTTAATATTACTTATCAAGAGAGGCGGAGGGACAGGCCCTATGAAGCCCGGCAACCGGCATATGCACGGTGCCAATTCCTGCGGTGTTTATTCCGAAAGATGAGATTTTAGAATAAGCCCAAGCAAGGGCTTTTTTTATTCCCTTGTTTATTATAAGTTATATATTATGAAAGGAGATTTGTATTTTAATGAAACGATTTTTTACATCCGAATCAGTAACCGAAGGACATCCCGATAAGATCTGCGACCAAATATCCGATGCAATACTTGACGCAATTCTCGCAAAGGACCCAATGGCAAGAGTTGCCTGCGAAACAATGACTTCAACAGGTCTTATTATGATAGCAGGTGAGGTTACAACAAACTGCTATGTTGACATTGACGAAATAGCAAGAGAAACAGTAAGAGAAATAGGCTATGACAGAGCAAAATACGGATTTGACTGTGACAGCTGCTCTGTTCTTACAGCACTTAAAGGACAAAGCCCCGATATTGCACAAGGTGTAAATTCATCTCTTGAGGCAAGAGACGGTGAAGCTGCGGCAGACGATACAGGTGCAGGAGATCAGGGTATGATGTTCGGTTTTGCTTGTGATGAAACAGAGGACTATATGCCCGCCCCTATTTACTATGCCCACAAACTTACCAAAAAGCTCAGTGAAGTAAGAAAAAACGGCACTCTCAGCTATTTAAGACCCGACGGCAAAAGTCAGGTAACAGTTGAATATGACGATGACAAGGTAGTGAGAATCGACAGTGTTGTTATTTCTTCACAGCACGCAGCCGATGTGGAGCACGACCAAATTGAAAAGGACATTATTGAAAATGTAATAAAAGCAGTCCTTCCCCCAAGCCTTCTTGACGAAAACACCAAATACTATATTAATCCTACAGGAAGATTTGTTATAGGCGGACCTCAGGGTGACTGCGGATTAACGGGAAGAAAGATAATTGTTGACACATACGGCGGATATGCAAGTCACGGCGGCGGAGCATTCAGCGGAAAAGACCCAACAAAGGTAGACCGTTCAGCAGCCTATGCGGCAAGATACGTTGCAAAGAACGTAGTTGCAAGCGGCATAGCTAAAAAGTGTGAGATCCAGCTTGCATATGCCATAGGTGTTGCAAAGCCTCTTTCAATACTTGTCAATACTTACGGAACAGGCAAAATTTCAGATGACAAGATCGTTGATATAATCAACGAAAACTTTGATTTAAGACCTGCCGCAATTATAAAGAACTTCGATTTAAGAAGACCTATTTATAAACAGACCGCTGCTTACGGACATTTCGGAAGATCAGATATTAACGTACCTTGGGAAAAAACAGATAAGGTTGATGTTTTTAAAAAGGCTTTATAATTTCATAAAAAATAAAGGGCTGTCCCATAATAATGTGACCTGCCCACAAAAGTCAGACTTTTTTCGGCGCAGCGGTTTTAAACCGCTGCGCTCTGCGTGTCGATAAAGTCGACACGCTTGCAAGAAATGCTTGTCAGCACTTTCAG
>JAUNPM010000241.1 GCA_030536675.1 Clostridia bacterium
TGCATTTAGTGGATGCAGCAGCTTAAGAAGTATAGAAATACCAAGCAGTGTAACAAGTATAGGGAATTCTGCATTTGATAATTGCGACAAAGAAAAGCTTGTTTTTTATGTTGAAAAGGATTCTTATGCTGACACTTGGGCGAAGGACAATGGTTGGAATACATCATATGATACATTTAAAGACAACAGCTACAGCATAAGCTCAACATTTATATATTTGGACAAGGGTACACAGACAGAGCCTTACAAAATGCTTGTGGACACAGAGGGAACAATTGACGCTGTTATTAAGACTAAAAGTGATGATACGGCAGTTACAATAAATTGGAGCAGTGACAACACAGATGTAATAGTGTTTACTGAAAGCTCAAATGACAAGGGATATCACATACTTATGCCTGTTGACAATCCGTCGTTAAATGAATACTATTCAGCATCGGGAGTAAAATTTAAAGGTAAATCAGAGGGAAGTGCAGTGATAACAGCGACAGCCGAGGGCTGGTCAAAAAGCTGGAGTATACAGGTGGTAGGTTCAGATGAGGAGATACCAAATAAGGAATATTACAATGTAGAGGAGGAAGAGGAGGATCTGTCACAGCTTTCTCCCGAGGAAAGACTTCTTAAATATTCAATGAAGTACAGAAAAAGTGTAGAGGACGTAAACGATGATATTACAAGAAAGCTGAAGCAGATAAAAAAGAAAAATGAACAAAATGAAGAAAAAGCCTTTAAGGAAATGTTGCCAAAAATAAGGAATATGTACAGTGAGAACCTTATGTTGACAGATGATGAGGTATATGCTGTGGAGAAAGGCATTTTTTATTATTTTAATACTATGGTAAATGAAGGGGAGGATATATCAGGGTTAGATCTATCTAAAAATGAAACGGAGATAGGTGTAAATCTTGTAAAGAAGGTATATAACAATTTATCAAAGGATAAAAAGACTTATACAATAGATAAATATAAGATAACAATAAGCGTGGATATAAGCCTTTTTGGAGCTTTTTCGGGAAATATAAGCATTACAGATACAACAAATCCAGATAAATATTATAGTCCTTTATTGTTTAATTCCGATATTGACACATCGGTTGCGGCAATGAGGGCTTACTGTGAGCAGCTTAGGACACTTACAAAAAATGCTTTGAATTACGGTGTTAATTCATATATAGATTATTTTACGTCATCAACAGGTCTGGATAAATTTATAGAGGATACTTTTAAAACAATTACTCTTTCCGCATTTCTCGAGGAGGAGGGATTTGTAGAAGCGGCAAATATTTTGCTTGACGGATATGAAATATACACAGAGGTCGAGGAGGTCATAGAAAAGGGAGGACTTGTTGACAGTAGCGTGTTAGAATCACTTAAGGATAAGGGAGTAGGAGATATTTCGGCAAATGACCTTGTCAATACGACATATAAAAAGCTGGCTTCAATGAGAAAGAATGTGGTTGCGGCGGCTATTGACTGTTATGAGGGCACAAATACACCAAGTGATGATCCTGTTGAAAAAATAAGCTTCTTTAAGAAATTAACAATAAAGTGTCCCGTTGATGTGTATATTTATGACAGTGAGGGGAATGAAATTGGTTCAATAGTTGAAAATGTTGTTACCGAAGGGGCTGACAATATAAAAATCAATGTTGAGAACGGAGCAAAGTATGTTTATGTGCTTGATAACACGGATATAAGCTGTAAAACGGTGGGATATGATTACGGTGTGCTGAATGTAACGGAGGAGCAGGGCTGCAACGGAAACATAATAGGCAGAGAAATCTATTACAATATTCCCGTTTATCCCAATGACGTGTTTACAAAAAAGGTTGACGGCGACAGCTACGGCACGGAGGGTAACAGCATTTACAGAAACGGAGAAGAAATCACTCCGTCAGAGTGTATAGAGGCTACGGAAAACGGGGCAGTAGCAATTGATGTGACAGCAGAAAACGGAAGTGTAGATGGAAGCGGCATTTATGTTAAGGGAAATCCTGTGGCTCTTATGGCTTCAGCTGACAGCGGATATTATTTTGCAGGCTGGTACAAGGGTGATAAATTGGTTTCAGCAACAAGCATTTATAAATTTACGGCAAGGGAGGACGTAGGTTTAGAGGCTAGGTTTGAAAAAATTACCGATAATTCGGGAGAAAGCATAGGTGTAAGGGCTAACAGAATAGACGGCACAAGCAGCATTGTGTTTGTAAGCAGTGTGGATTCACTTGATTATGAGGAGGTGGGTTTTAGGTTTGAGGCAAATGGCAGAGTAGTTGAAAGAAGCACGGATACAGTATACAGTGCCATTGAAAACAGCAAATATACATTAAGTGAAACAGGCGGAAGTTATATGTACGGATTTACAATAACGGACATTGCCGATAAAGAGGCTGAAATAAGGGTCACTCCTTATGTTGTTACGGTGGACGGAGAAAAAATACTTGGGGAAGAGTATGTATGCAGTCTGAACAGCTTAAGTGAAGCAACGGTAGGTTTAAATACAGATAGCATTATTTCCGTAGACAAGGAGGAAAGGTTATATATAAGGGAGGACATAATAAATGAAGAAAAAATATATTAAGGCGGAGGCAAGCATAATAGCATTTGAAAATGAAAGCGTGATAACAGCAAGCGGTGTAAGCGGGCTTAAGTACGGAGGAGAAAAGGGAAAGGGAGAAAGCGAAGGCTTTGGTTCAATGTTTGGTGAAAATTAAA
>JAUNPM010000242.1 GCA_030536675.1 Clostridia bacterium
TTTCCAATAAAGGAAAAACGGAAACAGCCCCCGTACCTTCTCCCAAACACATTTCTCCGTCAATAACAGCCTTAAGTCCCAAAAATTCAAGCTGAATTTTGCTTACCTCCTCCTTTGATTTATGTGAAGCTATAATATAATCAGTCACACGTCCGTCAATTGCTTTAGCCGTAACGGCAGCAGCTCCCGAAATTGCACCGTCTGCAACAATCGGAATTTCATATTTAAGTCCGCCTAAAAAAAGCCCGGTCATTCCCGCTATTTCATATCCTCCCACCTCTGCAAGAATTTCAACGGGATCTTCAATATTTTTTTCTTTAACTCTTTTAACGGCTTTTTCAATTACATTTATTTTCTTTTCTATTCCCTTTAAAGAAAGACCTGCGCCCTTTCCCGTTATTTTTCTTATATCTGCATTTAAAAATACGGCGCTTAAAGCTGTTGACGGAGTAGTATTTCCAATACCCATTTCGCCTGTTGCAATTATTCCGTAGCCCTTTTCTTTAAGCTCCCTTACAATGTCAATTCCCGTTTTAATTGCTTTAACACAATTTTCAACACTCATTGCACTTTCTCTGCCTATGTTTTTACAGCCTCTTTCTATTTTTCTGTCAATTACGGCACCCCTTACAATTTCTTTTTCACTGTAATTTGGTGTATCCATTCCCATATCTATTACAAACACGTCTGTATTTGTATATTCAGCCATACAATTGACCGTTGACAAGCCCTTTGCAAAATTTTCACTTACAATTTTTGTCACTTCACTTCCCGTTTGTGTAACTCCCTCACTTACAACGCCGTGATCCCCGCACATTATAACAAGTGCCTTTTTATTGATTTTAGGAGGTCTTGGATTTCTGCATATTCTGCACAGCTTTACTACATTTTCTTCAAGAATACCCAAGCTGTCTATAGGCTTTGCTATTTTATCCCAATGCTCCTTTGCAAGTCTGCCCGCTTTATATTTGCCACATTCCTTTATAAAATTAAAAATCATATTTATATTGCTGTAATAATATAAATGAGGGAAACCTCCCGCAAAATTATTATTATTTATCATACATTTGTAACTGCTCTTTCTCAAAGGCTTATAAGCAATAAAATCACTTCCGTTTTCAGTGCAGTCCCAATAATGAAATTCGTGACCTCTTATTTTTCCGCCCTTTTCTCCAAGTAAACCGCTTTTAAAACACTCAGCCTCAATATATCCAAATCTTACGGATCTATCTGTTTTGTAAGCCCTTCCCTTTAAAGCTCCTGCCGTTTTGACTGTATTTCCGTCCTTGTCCTCCATTTCCTTTTGAAGATACATAAAGCCGCCACATTCAGCCAAAGCAGGCATATTCTTTTCAAAAGCCTGTTTTACGGATCTTTTTGTTTTTACTGATTTTTCAATTTCACTGCCGTAATTTTCAGGATATCCTCCCCACAATATCAAGCCGTCGCTTTCCTTTGGAACTTCCTCATTATTAAGAGGAGAAAAATATATTATTTCCGCACCCATTTCCTTTAAAAGCTCAATATTTTCTCTGTAATAAAATGAGAATGCCTCGTCTTTCGCAACGGCAATTTTTATATTTTCTTTGTATTTGGGTATAAAAACCTCATTATACTCAATCGGCTCATTTTCTTTGCTTATTTCCAACAGTCTGTCTACATTGATATTTTTTTCAACTTCATCTGCTATCTTATCCGCCCATTGACTGAATTTGTTTACTTCATTTGGAGCTATAAGACCCAAATGTCTTGAATTTACTTCCATACCCTTCATTTCGGGCAGAAATCCCACCACTTCTACACCACATTCTTTTTCAATAAGTCCCTTTATTCTTTCATAATACATAGGGGATACCTTGTTTAAAATTATCCCTTTTATATTGCTGTCCTCTTTATAATCCTTTATACCTTTTATTACAGCCGCAAGTGAAACACTTGCCCCCTTTCCGTCAACTGTGAGTATAACGTTAGCCTTTATTGTTTTTGCCGTTTCATAGGAGCTTCCTTTTTCTGATATACCGCCCAGTCCGTCATAATATCCCATAACGCCCTCTGTTATTACTATATCTGCCCCCTTGCTTTCCTTTTGAAAAATATATTTTGTTAAATTTTCATCTGTAAAAAAAGTATCTATATTTCCTGTTTCAACTCCCAATACCTTTCTGTGAAACATAGGGTCAATGTAATCGGGGCCGCATTTAAAAGCCGCCACATTCAGCCCTCTCTTTTTCAAAGCTCTTATTATTCCGCAAACTATCATAGTTTTGCCGCTTCCGCTTTTTGGAGCTGCAACAACCAGCCTTGGCACGTTTGTTTCCATATGAACGATCTCCTTACTTTTTAAGAGTAAATATATATACGGGATTTTCACTGTTCATCAATGTATATCCTCCAATATATTTACCTCTTGATGTATTTATTTGTACAACCTCTTTGTATCCGAAATTGTTTTTGATCTCATTTACGGCTCCCACCGTTTCAAGTGTAATTGCATTTATAACAAATACAGCATTTTCATTTTTTTCAATTACTTTATCTGTAATTTCTTTTATTTTGCCGCTGCTCCCGCCTATAAAAACGTGTGTCGGCATTTCCAAATCATTTATTGCTTCGGGAGCACTGCCCTTTATTATTTCAATGTTGTCACACTTAAATTTAATGCGGTTTTCTTCAATTAATTTACAGGCATCTTGATTTTTTTCAACT
>JAUNPM010000243.1 GCA_030536675.1 Clostridia bacterium
TGAGGGCGGTCTTGCGTGGAACGATCCCGAAATCAATATAAAGTGGCCCTGTGTTGAAGGTGAATATAAGGGCAGTGCATCTGCGGAAGGCTACAAGATGACCTGCGGCACTCCTCTTAATTTAAGTGATAAGGATCAGAAATGGCTCGGATTAAGAGATACATTTAAGTTTTAAATATAAAAAGATGGAGAAAAATAATGGAAGAAAAATTTTATGAGGAAGAAACTCTTGATTTGAGAGAAATATTTGAAGTCCTTATGGCAAGAAAATGGATTATAATTTGTGTATCTGTGCTGGGTTTTGTGCTTGCTTTTGGATACACGAAGCTTTGTGTTCCTTATCAGTACACCGCATATGTTTCAATGTATGTAAAAAATGCCACAAACAAAACGGCAATGGATGTTGTAAATCAATCTGATATAACGGCAGCACAGCAGCTTGCAACAACCTGTATTGAAATATTATCCGATGATGTTGTGACCGATTCTTTGGGAACCAAGCTTCTTGAAAACTATACTCCCGAAGAGCTTGCACCTTATTTTGCCGTTGAGGAAACAAGTGACGGTTATAGAATAGCAACGGCAAGCATTGCTGGTAAGCTGGGATACAGTACCGTAAATGAAACGGAGCTTATAAGAGTGACTGCAACCTGTGGTGATCCTATAATTGCCGCTGACATATGCAACTATGTTACGGAAATTGCTCCCGATATTCTTATAAGAGTTGTGGGGGCAGGTGCAGTTGAAGCCGTTGGAGAGGCTAAAATACCCGAAGTTCCTTCTGCGCCCAGTGCAAGAAAAAATGCGGCAGTAGGCTTTGTAATAGGCTTTGTTCTTGCGGCAGGCGTTGTTGTGTTAAAGTTTATATTTGACAATACGATAAAGTCAGGTGAAGATGCGGCAGATAAATTCAATCTTCCTCTTATCGGTGAAATACCTTTTTATGAATTTAATGAACAAAACGGAATAAAAGGGAGCGGCGGTGCTTTTAATAAAATAAAGAATTTCGGTAAAAAGGCACCCGGTATTGATGACAATAAGGAAAGAAAAACAATGCTTGACGTTAAAGTGCCTTTTGCTGTACAGGAGGCATATAATACAATGAGAAACAATATGCTCTTTTCTCTTTCTACGGGAAAAGAAAACGTATTTGTTGTTTCAAGTCCTTTACCCGGAGAAGGTAAATCAACATCTGTTGCAAATCTTTGTATTTCAATAGGAGAAACGGCTTCAAGGGTACTTTTGGTAGATGCGGATCTGAGAAAGCCTGTACAGCATAAAATGTTTGAGCTTACAAACAAGGAAGGTCTTTCTACGGTGCTTGCGGGAATGTGCAGCCTTGAAAATGCCGTAAATAAAAATGTACATCAGAATTTGGACGTACTTACTGCGGGACCTGTTCCTCCTAATCCGTCACAAATGCTGGCATCTGAAAATATGGTTGATTTTATTAATACGGTCAAGGAAAAATATGACTTTGTTGTTATAGATACCTCACCTATAAATGTTGTGTCTGATGCTCTTGTTATTTCAAAGAGGACGGCGGGACTTATACTTGTAACAAGACAGGGTATTACAACATATGATCAGGTGGACAGAGCTATGACAAGTGTTAAAATGATGGATGTAAATATGCTTGGCATTGTTGTAAATTCAACAGAGGCTAACGGAAGTAAATACGGAAGATATGGAAGGTACGGCAAGTACGGCTACAGCTATAAATACGGATATTCCGAAGAAAATAAAGAGGAAAGCAATTAAAAATGAGCGTGAGGCGGATAATATGCATCTGTCTCACGCATTTTTATATAATGATGTATTAATTTATAAAATGTATTTTGTTTTCATTATATCTGTTTTCCTGTGGTCTGCTTTCATCGGGATAGCCTAAAGTAAATATGGAAAAAGCCCTTTGATTTTCGGGAAGATCAAGTATTTTTTCGACCTTCTCCATTCTTTCTGATACAGGGGCAATGCCCAGCCATACTCCTCCAAGACCAAGACTGTCTGTTTCAAGCCACATATTTTCCTGAGCAATACTTAAGTCTATTTGTGCATAGGAAGGAAGAACACAGTCTGTTAAATATGCACAAACAATAAGCACAGGTGCATTTTCGGCACAGGATGCGTAAGGGCTTACTTTTGAAAGCTCCTTTATTTTATCTTTGTTGGTAATTACATAAAACTCCCAAGGCTGCTGATTTCTGGCAGAGGGAGCTGCCATAGCGGCTTTTAAGATCTGCATTATTTTTTCTTTTTCAACAGGTTTGTTTTTGTATTTTCTTATGCTTATTCTGTGAAAAATAGTGTCCATATATTTTCTCCTTTCAATGTCTGTTAGTCTTTTATTATTTTTACGTAAAATTTACGTGTTCTTGGTCCGTCAAATTCCCAGAAATAAATTCCCTGCCAAGTGCCTAAAAGTAATTTTCTTTTATCGATTATTACTGTTTCACTGCAGCCTACAAGGGAAGATTTTAGATGAGCTGAAGAGTTGCCCTCAAAGTGCCTAAACTCTTTTCTGTCGGGACAGGTTTTATTAAGAGCAAATGTCAAATCTGTCTGAACGTCCGGATCTGCATTTTCGTTAATTGTTATTGCTGCTGTTGTGTGAGGTGTGTATATTACGCATATACCGCTTTCTGTGTGAGTGGTTTGAACAGCGTCATTTATCATTGATGTTATGTTGTAAAGTCCTTCTTTT
>JAUNPM010000244.1 GCA_030536675.1 Clostridia bacterium
TTAATATCATCTGCATTGTCATCAACGTCCAGATCTATAATAAACATATATTCCAGTGCCTTATTTCTCATAGGTCTTGAAAATATTTTAGACATATTTATTTCAAAAGCCGAAAATATATTTAACAGCTTTAAAAGCTCACCCGGCTCGTTATAGGTTGAAAAACAAAGTGTAACCTTATTGTTGTTTATGTAGCTTAATGACTTTTTCTTTGATACTCTTGCAAATTCAGTGAAATTGTCATTTGTATCCTGTATTCCCTCTGCAAGGACTTCAAGTCCGTAAAGCTCAGCGGCGCATTTTGCCCCGATACCCGCTGTTTTTTCATTGCTTTGTGCAACTGCTTTTATAGCTCCCGCAGTAGATGCCTTTGTTTCCGTTGGAACGGATCTCAGCCTGCTGTTTAAAAAGTTCTTGCACTGAGGTATTGCGTGAGGGTGTGACATAACCTTTTCAATATCTTCAAGGGAAGTCCCCTTTTTAGCTATAAGACACTGCTCTATAGGCATAATAAGAATTTCCTGTATGTATAAATTTACGTCAAAAGCAAGACTGTCAATTGTTGCGTTTACTATTCCCTCAATAGAATTTTCTATGGGAACAACAGCTTCGTCTATCTCGCCTCTTTCAACGGCTTTCAGCTCGTCAAGAAAAGTGTTGTAGGGTATAAGCTCGTTTTCACCCTCCAATATTCTTGCCGCCTGCTCCGTAAAAGTCCCTCGTGGTCCCAAATAACCTGCTTTCATACTTTTTCTCCCGTAATTCAATTATTTATTCTATTTTATATAATATCACAAATTTTATATTATTGCAATTATAAAAACTAAACTTGTCATATAGTCCCATATTTGCCTTTAAGTATGTTTTTGACTAAGAAAATTTAAAAAGAACACCCTTATTTGAGTGTTCTGACAAAAATTTTATTAATTTACATAAAAGCCGCTTTCAATGGGATACTGTATTCCCCATTTGCCCTTGCCTATTTCCAAAACTTGGATCTCTACTTTATATGTCACATCTTCTTTTTCACCAAGCAGCTCCAATTCATAATAGAGAGTATCATTTTCATCTAGTACAAAGCCTAACGTGCTATCTTCCGTAGAGGGACCTCTTTCTCTGTAAAAGGACGGCATATATTCAGTAAAGGGACTTAAAGGCAGCTTGTAAAACCTGTAGCCGTTGCACACAAGCATTCCTGTTCCGATATGCTTTGCTATATGAACGTGAAGCGCCTCAAGTGTCATATCTTCATTAGCCGACATTTCCATCCATTTGTTGTCCTTGCCCGTAAACGTGAGCTTTAATTTATACACATTAAATTCCGGCTGATAAGCACATATTATATCCTCTATTTTTTCATCGTCATTTTCAACTAAGGCTCCCACTACCTTTTCAACGCTCATTTTCTCAAATATGCGAGGTGTTTTCACCTTTTCTTCCATATTAAGGAATTTGCCGCCGAGCTTTGTTATTCTGTAAATTGAGCTGGGAGAATAGATAGCAGTATCCGCTACTTCATTCTGCCCAAGCTCGTCAGCCTGATTTTTCCTGTTGGCAATATAACACATCTCATCAAAATGAGAAAATAAATACATATAAACGCTGTCAATAAATCTGAAATAAACTCCGAAGGGAGTAAGGAACCACTTGTCAATTGAAATACCTCTTTGATATACTCTTGTTGTTATGATTCCCTCCAGTATTCTTGCAGCCTCTGAATTTGGGGGACCCGTAATTAAATCATCCTTGTATGCCTCTACAAAAATTTCGTCAACCTTTATGGGATTTGTAAGCCAGCTCATAACCATTTCAGTAGTTACTATATTATCACGTCCGAAAAAGTTGTCTGAAAGAAACGTAGCCGAAATATCAAGCGCCTCATTAAAAATAATATCCAAAAGCTTTCTGTTGTTTAAGTCTTCAAGCTCTTTTATCTTTTCCGTTGTACGGTAAATGTCAACTCCAACGGAGGGTATTTTTTTTATATAGCCAAGATCCAAGGCAATCATAATAAGATATGTTGCATAATCAAAGTCATAATTTGTAAGTCCCTCAATTTCATTTACTTCCTCAAATTCAAGCTCCAGCTGTCCGTTAAGGACCGCTCCTTTTTTAAATCTCTCCACAATTATTCTGAAATCCCTGCATATAGGGTGATCCTCCAGATCATATTTTACATCTGTAAATGTTAAGCCTTTAAAATCCTCTGTTGAATCTCCTCTGACTGTAGTATAAACACTTTCGTTATCCTCACTGTATTCAAAAATCAACGAAGGTGTGATAGCTGTGTCCTCCAATAATGTGGAATGTGACCATTTGCTGTAAATTTGTGTAATTTTAGTTAATACAGCATTTTTATTCTTGATTTTCATTTGCTTATAGCTGTTTTCAAAATTTTTATAAAATTCATTATTTAACATTTCACGGATTTTTCTGCTGTTTATCATATAACACCTCTTTATTATTCATATACATAAATCCTATTTTTACCAACAATACACTATTATAAACTAATTTTATATTAAAGTCAAACAAAATTTTAATCTTATTGTATTTATTTTTTATACTTGGGGATACAAATGCCATATATGCAATAAACAAGCAGCCTACCGCAGTTTTATTTAGAAATTACTCTTTACATAAAATCACATAAAAACAGCCGACTTACAATAATAACATTGTAAATCG
>JAUNPM010000245.1 GCA_030536675.1 Clostridia bacterium
TGCCGTCACATATACTTGAAAAGCATAATTTATGTTCAAGAGAATTTGCCGTTAGAAATATACATTTTCCCATAAATGACGACGCTTTTTTTAAAGCCAGAAGAAGGCTTGTGTTTGATGAGCTTTTGCTTTTGCAGCTTCATCTGCTTGAGCTTAAGGGGAATGTATGCGGCAAAAAAAGCAGTATACTTATAGAGGATCACAATGATGATGAAGTCAGAAATGAATTGGGATTTAAATTGACAAAGGCTCAGGAAAAGGTACTTTGTGAAATAAAAGGTGATTTTAAAAAGGGCTTTGTTATGAACAGGCTTATACAGGGGGACGTAGGCTCGGGTAAAACAGCTGTTGCAATGATAGCTGCATATATTGCCGTTAAAAACGGGTATCAGACTGTGCTTATGGCGCCTACGGACGTTCTTGCAAATCAGCATTACAAAAGCTTTTGCAGTGTGTTTGAAAAGCTGAACATTAAATGTGAGCTTCTTACAAGCGGACTTAAAAAAAGGGAAAAGGACAGAGCTTATGATAATATAGAATCGGGATATGCAAAAATAATAATAGGTACTCACGCCCTTATACAGGACAAAGTAAGGTACAATAATATCGGACTTGTAATAACCGATGAACAGCACAGATTCGGAGTAAGACAAAGGGAAATGCTTGCGGAAAAGGGCAATGAGCCTCACGTTCTTGTAATGACGGCAACACCTATACCGAGAACGCTTGCTCTTATTTTATACGGTGATCTGGATATATCAATAATCGATGAGCTGCCGCCCGGAAGAGAAAAGGTGGATACATTTGCTGTGGATCACGGGTATTATCAAAGGCTTTATTCTTTTGTGAGAAAGGAAATACTAAAGGGCAGACAGACTTATATAATATGCCCTATGATAGAAGAAAACGACAAGGCAGAGCTAAGGGCTGTCATAAGCTATACGGAGGAGCTTGACAGAAATATATTTCCCGAATTTAGGGTAGCCTGTGTTCACGGAAAAATGAAAAACAATGAAAAACAGGAAATAATGGAGGACTTTGCAAAAGGGAATATAGATATTCTGGTGTCTACAACGGTGATCGAGGTTGGGATAAATGTTCCCAATGCAACTCTTATGATAATTGAAAATGCAGAAAGATTCGGGCTTTCAGCTCTTCATCAGCTCAGAGGAAGAGTGGGAAGAGGAAGTGAAAAGAGTTATTGTGTGCTTGTAAGCGATACAAAAAACAAAACCTCCAAGGAAAGACTTAAAATAATGTGTAAAACAAATGATGGATTTGTTATATCGGAAAAGGATCTGACATTGAGAGGTCCGGGGGACTTTTTCGGAACAAGACAGCACGGCCTGCCTGAAATGAAAATTGCCAATTTATATAAGGACATTGACATACTTAAAGAGGTCCAGCAAACTGCAATTGAGCTTTACAGTAATGAAAAAGAGTCAAATTCTGTAGAAAATTCACTATTGAAAACTAAAATTTATAACATATTTATGACAAAAGTTAAAAAAATTTGCTTATAATGAAATAAACTGTTTACTTCCTGCTGATTTTTTTGTATAATAACATATGCGGAAAAAATCAGGGGTCCAAATTTTTTATTTGAAACACTGTTTCCATAAACAAATAAAGGCGGAAGGCTTATGAGAGTAATATCAGGTTCGGCAAGAGGACATAAACTTAAAGCCCCTGAGGGCTTGACAACACGTCCCACAACGGATAGAATAAAAGAATCTCTTTTTAATATAATAGCAGGGGATCTATATGAATGCAGATTCCTCGACCTGTTCAGCGGAAGCGGTGCAATGGGTATCGAGGCTTTGTCAAGAGGTGCAGCAAGGGCTGTATTTGTTGACAGGGACAAAAAAAGTATTCGAGCTATAAGAGATAATCTGAAAGCAACAAAGCTTGAGGACAGAGCCAAGGTGTTTGAATGTGACATATCGGCGGCTGTTTCAAGGCTTGGAAGGCTTGAGGAAAAATTTGATATTATATTTATGGATCCGCCTTATAACAAAGGGTATGTTGAAAGCACCCTTACATACATTGTCAGGGAAAATATACTTGACAAGGACGGATATATTATTGCCGAACAGTCAATAGAGGAAGAGGTTCCCAGTGTAAAAGGACTTGAGGTAATAAGGATCAAGGATTATAAAATAACTAAAATGACATTTCTGTCAATGACAGAAGCAGAACCGGGGGATTAAATATGCATATTGCCGTATATCCGGGAAGTTTTGACCCGACTACAAACGGGCATCTGGATATTATAAAAAGGGCGGCCAAGCTGTGCGACAAGCTGATTGTGGCAGTGCTTGAAAATCCGTCCAAAAATCCGCTTTTTACAGTTGAAGAACGGGTTGGACATTTAAAGATCATTCTTAAGGATTTTAAAAATGTTGAGGTACAGTCTTTTACGGGACTTCTTGTGGATTTTGCAAGAAGTGTAGGCTCCAATATTGTTGTAAGGGGCTTAAGGGGCGTAACTGATTTTTCATATGAATTTCAGATGGCTCTGACAAACCGTGCTCTTGACAGTGATATTGAAACGCTTTTTATTTCAGCTGACACACAATATTTGTTTTTCAGTTCAAGTCAGGTCAAGGAAATAGCATTTTTTGGCGGCAATATTGATAATATGGTGCCTCAGATAATAA
>JAUNPM010000246.1 GCA_030536675.1 Clostridia bacterium
ATCGGCAGTGTTATTAATAACATACATACCAAATAAACCAAAGCACAGGGAAACTCCAAACACAAAAACAGGCTTTATAAAATTAAAAGCAATTATTTCATCATAGTTTTCAAGATTTCTTGCCTTATAAACCATAAGACTGCCTGTAAAAAGCAATATTATAAGCACAACATAAAGCAGTGATCTTAAGCTCCACATTTCCTCAACAGAACCTATATATATGTAGCTCATTATATTTGAATCAAATCCCGAAAATCCGTAAAGATTGTTGTTCATAATATAACCTGCCATAATATACACAAATAACGGCAGAACGATTGCCGCTCCTCCAAACAAATAAGAGGCTATTGTATTTCCCGATATCATTACCATAAATGTCACTATGAAAAATGACAGCAGTAAGTATATCATATTTGTATAAAAATACTTAATGCTATACTTAATTGCTTCTCCCATTACAGGCTCATACACATCCTTAAGTCCCACACCTTCCAAAACAATTACAATACACCCGATCACAACCGGAATCACAAGCAGTATAAAGCCGGATATAATGTGAGAAAAATACAGATTTTTTCTTGTTAAAGGCATACTGTGAGCCATTGACACGGCATTTCCCTTGTGAATATATGAAAACACCATACCCGCAATAAAAAATCCCATAACAAAAGCGATCAAGCCTTCATCAGACACAGTGTATATTTCAGGTCTTGATACAGTCATATCTATTCTTATAACTCTCGGAAGAACAAATATTGCAAGTATAAGCATATGTATTACCGCTATCCACCAAAACCTTTTTAAATCCGATTTTATTACGCTTTTATTAAATAAGTATGTTTTCAAATTCATAACCCAAACCTCCCAATTCATATATAAATATTTCTTCAAGAGTCAATGGCAATATATCAAAAATAAGAGGATCATATTTAGCCCCTTTATTTTTTATTTCTTCTGCTGTTCCTTTCACAATGTATGTTTCAACACTTCCGAATTTACTTGTATGCAGAATATTAAGCTCACTTAAAAACTCTTTTGGAGCACAGCCATTAAAAGCCGTCTGAACCTTATGTATTTCTCCCTTTGCATCGTCAAGGGCCTTTTCAAGAACAATACTGCCGTTAAACATTATGCCCACGTGATCGCATACGTCCTCAAGCTCTCTTAAATTGTGGCTTGAT
The DNA here is from genome assembly GCA_030536675.1 of Clostridia bacterium. Lineage (GTDB taxonomy): Bacteria > Bacillota > Clostridia > Lachnospirales > CAG-274 > Gallispira. Next base: position 1,182 of record JAUNPM010000246.1, read on the forward strand.
ACAAGAACAGTCATATTTCTTTCGGCAACCTCCTGCAATATAACTGCCCATGTATTTCGCCTCATTACGGGATCAAGTCCGTCAACAGGCTCATCAAGTACCATAAGCTCAGGCTTTATACACATACCAAGCCAGAAAGCAACTTGTTTCTGCATACCCTTTGACAGTCTTTTGCACCTTCTTTTAACGTCGATCTTAAATATATCCCTTAGCTTTTCAAACATATCCCAGTCCCAGTTTTCGTAAATATCGGCATAATACTTAGCCGTTTCTATTATTGAATATGTAGTAAAAAAGAAAAGGTCATCACTTATATAGACTATTTTCTGTTTAAGTTTGCTGTTTTCATATACATTTTCATCATTGACCCTTACACTTCCGCTGTCCTGCCTGTATATACCCATTAAAATTTTAATAAACGTAGTCTTTCCCGCTCCGTTAGGTCCTATAAGACCATAAACAGACCCTTTTTCAACCTTAAGGGAAAGCTCATTAATTGCTTTAAACTTATCAAAGCTTTTGTTTAAATTTTCAACACTGATCATTTATTTCCCTCCCTGTATATAGATTTAACCAAATCATTTATGGCCTTTTCATCAGTACCCAAGTATTTAAGCTCCTTTACCATATTTTCCAGATGCTCAAGAGCCTCTTCTCTTTTTATAAGCTGCAAATTTTTCTTCATAGGCGCAACAAAATATCCCTTTGCTTTCTGTGAATATATATATCCTTCCGCTTCAAGCTCTTTATATGCTTTCTGTATAGTGTTGGGATTTATTGCAAGCTGTGCGGCAACCTCCCTTACCGACGGCAGTTTTTCATGCTCGGACATAGCCCCGTTTATTATGTACTCCTTTGTCTTTTCCTTAATTTGTTCATAAATTGGTCTGTGGTCACCATAATTAAGCTCCATGTTTTCACCTCCGTATTATCTGTCTATCATTTATAATACAGTATAAAAATAATTTTGTCAATAGCTTTTTTATTATTACATCTAAAAAATTGACTTTAATTCTATTTACCTAACATTGCCATATATTATATTTATCCCTTTCAAAATTTTTGAAATAAAAAAACGAGCCGCTCAATACCTAATTGTACGACTCGTCTTCAAATATTAAAATTTACTTCAATTTCAGCAATATATTAAAGCAATCCTCCAAATGTATCCTGTAGCACACCCAGTGAAGTAAGGTCATATGTTATAAGTGCCATTGATTTGAAATCTTCCTTTTCCTCTTCACTTAATGCTCTGTACATACTCTTAGCTTCCTCAGCAGCACTTGCCACGTCATAACTGTTGTCATCAACATAACTGTTTAAAGCATTTAATATATATTCAGCCAAGGCAACCTCGTTATCTGATGATACCTTACGTGTCATAGCCCTTGTGTTTGCTATAGCAACCTTAAGTGCATTTGATACCTGAGTGTTTGTTGTTATTTCAGTTGCCGCTTCCGTTGTGGTTTCAGTAGTGGT
>JAUNPM010000247.1 GCA_030536675.1 Clostridia bacterium
CGAACTGTGCCGCAACAGAACCCAATGCTGCGCCTATTGAAAATATGATAATATATTCGGGAGAGAAATCATAAAATTTGTAAAGCACAAAGGAATAAATTGCTGTAAAAAGTGCTGCAAAAATTATTCCTCCCACAGCTCCTTCAACTGTTTTTTTGGGGCTAAGCTCCGGAGTGAGCTTGTGCTTTCCTAATTTTGAGCCTACAAAATAAGCTCCAGTATCACTGCCAAAGGCAAACAAAAAAGGAAGCCACGCAAAAAATATTGAAACCTCTCTTACATAGCATATAAGGCTTAAAAGCAAGCCTACATAAAAAAAGCCAAACACAGTTACGGCGGCATCATTTATGTTATTTGTCCTATGACAGACAACAAGAATAAAAAGTATTATCATTGTTACGGCACAAAACAGCGCCTTTACATAGCTTATGTCAACACTGTGATCAACAGCGAAATAAGCATAAATTATTTCAAGCAAAAAGCCCACAATGTGAACAGCCTTTATTTTTCCCGAAACAGCCTTATAAAGCTCATACATACCTATAAGAGAAAGCAAAAGAACGGCAATTCTCAATGGCAGACCACCTGCTGTTATAAAAATCAAAAGCAGTGGTATTGCTACAACCGATGATATAATTCTAACAGCCATTATTGCTTCGCCTCATTTCTTCCGCCGAATCTTCTGTCACGGTTTTGATAAACACTTATGGCTTCTTTAAAATCGTCTATTGTGAAATCAGGCCACAGCTTATCGGTAATATAATACTCGGAATAAGCGCTTTGCCACATAAGGAAATTACTTGTTCTCAATTCACCGCTTGTTCTTATTATAAGCTCGGGATCGGGAGTTCCCGCACTGTCAAGATAATCGGAAATAAGACCTTCCGTAATATCTTCCGTATTTATTTTATTGTTTTTTACATCCTCCGCAATTTTTTGAACGGCTCTTTTTATTTCATCTCTTCCTCCGTAATTCATTGCTATTGTAAGGTGAATACCCGTTTTATTTTTTGAAACCTCCTTAAGATTTGCAATATCCCTCTGCAAGTCCTCTGAAAGTGCTGAAAGATCACCTATTGAATCAACTCTGAAATCACTGTCCGCATATTCTCTGAAATATTTGTTTATGTAATCTCTCAGAATACCCATTATGCCTTTTACCTCGTCCTCGGTTCTTTTCCAATTTTCAGTGGAAAAGGCATAAACGGTAATGTGCTCAACTCCAAGTCCTTTTGCCGCATTAAGGAGATTGTCAAGGGCAATAGCCCCCTGTCTGTGTCCCAGAACTCTGGGAAGAAGTCTTTTCTTTGCCCATCTTCCGTTTCCGTCCATTATAATGCCTATATGTTTAGGTACTTCCTTAGTAGCCATAATACACCTCGTTTCTTATTGAAACACTGCTTCAATATATTGAATTTAGAAGGGGGAGCTTATCCCGCCGATAAATTAAGGCTGTCTAAATGTGTTACACACTTTGACAGCCTGCTTTTTAAACAAATTAAATTGACATAACTTCCTTGCTCTTAGCCTCAACAGCCTTATCAATAGCTTCTATGTTCTTGTCTGTAAACTTTTGTATTTCCGTTTCAAGATTTTTCTTTTCGTCTTCTGTTATGTCGCCGTTTTTCTCCAGCTTCTTAGCTGCGTCCATTGCATCTCTTCTTATGTTTCTTACGGCAACCTTACAGTCCTCGCCCAGCTTTTTAACGTCCTTTGTAAGAGCCTTTCTTCTTTCCTCATCAAGCTCAGGGAAAACAAGTCTTATTACCTTGCCGTCGCTGTTTGGATTGATGCCTATATCTGCTGCGTTTATGCCTCTTTCAATGGCCTTTAATGTGCTTGCGTCAAAGGGCTGTATTGAAATAACTCTTGCCTCAGGCACGGAAATGTTTGCAACCTGATTAAGAGGCATCTGCATACCGTAAGCCTCCACCATTACCTTGTCAAGTACGTGAGTATTTGCTCTTCCCGCTCTTACAGACAAAAGCTCATTTTTTAAATTGTTAATGGACTTTTCCATTTTCTCCTCAAAAATTTTAGTATGTTCTGACATATTATACCTCCAAAAATTTATTATACGGTAACTACAGTACCGATTTTTTCGCCATTAGCAGCTTTTACTATACCCTCATCTTCGGCAAGTCCGAATATAACAACGGGAATTTTGTTTTCATAGCAAAGATTAGCCGCCGCAATATCAATTACCTTAAGATTTTTTTCAACAATATCCCTGCACGGAATTTCATCAAATTTCTTTGCATTTGGATTAACGGCAGGGTCGCTGTCATATACTCCGTCAATTGCCTTTGCAAATAAAATAGCGTCCGCCTCCAACTCACAGGCTCTTAATGCCGTTACCGTATCAGTTGAGAAAAAGGGGTGTCCAATTCCTGCGGCAAAAATAATGACCTTTCCCTCTTCAAGGTATTTGTTTGCAAGATCCTTTGAAAATTCCACTGTTACAGTCCCTATTTTAATTGGGGTCATTACAACAGCCTCAACGCCCTTTTGTCTGAAACAATCGGCAACGTAAATTGCATTCATAACAGTAGCAAGCATACCTATCTGATCTGCTTTTACTCTGTCCATTTGACTGTTGGCGCTTCTTCCACGCCAAAAATTGCCGCCGCCTACTACAAGGGCTGTCTTAGTACC
>JAUNPM010000248.1 GCA_030536675.1 Clostridia bacterium
TGTATTTCATCGACAAATATATAGTCATATTAAACAGTATTAAAAATTGGGGAGGAGTATATTACCGTTTAATGTTATTAAATACATAATTATTATGTATGTGAGATTGTTCCCACACAACTCAAACTACAACAGATAAATATATATGATCCGAATAACTATAATTAGGGGGGAAATAGTCATTTGAAATCATTCAACAATTACATATTTAATTCAAAATAAAGCTTATGACCTAAACACTATATATCTATCAACAGCAATCATTATACTATATACTTTTATTAAAATCAAGAGTTTTTCTTTAATTCATTTTTTTTAAGATTTTGATAAATATACACTTATTTTGCATATTTACGACATAAAATATTGCTTATTAAGCCGGTATTATTACCATAAATTTTCAGTCTTACATATTTATAAAACCTTAATTTATAAATTATTGCCTATAAATTTATTATATGTTATAATTATGTTATGCTATATTGCGTAATTAATTATGGAGGTAATACAAATGAAAAAACTTTTATTGACAGCAATGATGTGTCTTGCTTTTTCCGTGCCCACAATGGCAAATGACAGTGTAACGGTATATTCAAACGGAAATCTTGTTGCAGACAAGGGGGTTATTGTTGACGGCAGAACTCTTGTACCCGTAAGAGGCGTTTTTGAATATATGGGTTATACGGTAGAATGGGACAATGACACAAAGACCGCCCAATTAACAAGCAGTGACGGCAGCACCGTCATAACTCTTACAAACGGCAAGGATACATTTACAATAAATGAAGATACAATCACACCTGACGTACCTCAGCAGATCATTGAAAGCAGATTTATGCTTCCTTTAAGAGCAGTAGGCGAAGCCGTAAATGCACAAGTGGATTGGAACGGAGAAAGCAAAACCGCTTATATAAATTCCCAAAATTCCGATGTAATTGAAAGCACCACAGAAGCCGCTACAGAAGAAACAACGGAAAGCAATACGGAAGTAACCACCAAAACAGAGGTAATAGGCAACACCACCATAACCAGCAAAATGAATGTGCCTTTTGTCACTATTGAGGGCATTTCATCAGATGAAGTCCCCGATGATGCTGTTGAAATTGAAGTGGAATAATTTTACACCTGTTACAAATATTTTATAATTTTAATAAAAGGTTCTTCGCTCTGACAGGCAAAGAACCTTTTTGCTTCATTTATCGTTTTCTGTCCGTTCTCTTTCCGTATACGGCAATCATCAGTATAGTAACAAGCAATATCATTAACAGCGCAAGAGTAATTCTGTAATCTCCTATAGCTATAACAACGGCAATAAGACAGCTTATGGAGCTTAACCCGTAAAGCACTATTACAGCCTGCTGAGAGCTCAATCCCGAATCAACAAGTCTGTGATGCAGATGTCCTCTGTCAGGAGCCATTATGGGCTTATGATTGACAGCACGCCTTATCATTGCAAATGTTGTGTCAAGTATAGGCAATGCCATTGCAAGCACTGAAAGAAGCAATGCAAGCAAAGCATAAGTTTTAAACACACCTATGCAGGATGTTACCGCAAGTACATAGCCGAGGAAAGTAGAACCCGTATCACCCATATATACTTCGGCAGGAGCAAAATTTCTTGGCAGGAAACCCAAAGTAGATCCTGCAAGTGTTGCACATATAACAACTGCAAGAGTATTTCCTGACAAAGCACAAAGTATTGTAAGGCATATGCTTGCTATGGTCGTAACGCCTGCCGCAAGCCCGTCAAGCCCGTCAATAAGATTTACAGCATTTATAAGCCCTACTATCCAAAACACTGTTATTATACTTGAAAAAGGCTTTAAATACTGCCACATAGGCCACATTATAAAATCAAGCTTAGTTCCCGTAAACACAACTATAACGGCAACAGCGATCTGCACAAGTAGCTTAAACTTTGCACTTAATTCATAAATATCATCAAACATACCTACAACTACAATAATTACCGCACCGACTATAAAGCCTACAAACTTTTTAGTGTGAAAATCCTCCACAAACAAAGACATAACAATTATTGAGCACATAAACCCCAATACAATTGCAAGTCCGCCCATACGTGGCACAGGTTCATTATTCATACCTCTTGATCTTGGAAAATCCACAGCTTTAAATCTGTATGCAAGTTTTTTAGCCATAGGTGTTGTCAAAAGTGTAACAGCAAAAGCAACAGCAAAAGCAGTCATACACAAAAGCCAGGTTTCAGACATAATAATCTCCCCTATTTAGTACCAAACATTCTGTCGCCGGCATCACCTAAACCGGGAACAATATAACCGTCCTCACTTATTGCTCTGTCAAGAGCAGCTGCGTAAACATCTACATCGGGATGATCCTCCTGTAACCTTTGAACACCGTCCGGAGTGCAGATAAGGCAAATATACTTAATGCTCTTTACATTTCTTTCTTTAAGGAATTGAATAGCTGCTGAGGCTGTTCCTCCTGTTGCCATCATTGGTTCAAGAACAAACATTTCTATATCCTCACCTTCAGGCAGCTTACAGTAATATTCAATAGGCATAAAAGTATTGGGATCTCTGTAAAGACCTATGTGACCTATTTTAGCATTAGGCATTAAGTCAACTATTCCCTCAACCATAC
>JAUNPM010000249.1 GCA_030536675.1 Clostridia bacterium
TATTCCTCGTCCGCAAATTTTTCTGAATTTTCGGGATCCACAAAAAAGCCGTCAACAATATAAACCCTGTCAAAATATTTTCCGTTCTCTTGAAGCTCATCGTTATTATCAAGGCTGGGATCGCTTATTACGTAAAGGTCGGGCAGCTCATTTTTTAAGCTGTAAAGAAGCTCAAAGCCCTCATTTTCGTAAGGTACAAGAATCACGCCTTCAACTCCCAGCAGTCTCCACCTGTCAATTATTTTATCAAAGTCTGCCTTAAGGCTCTTTATTTTAACATAGTCAACAATATTTATGCTTTCATCAACACTGTCAAAACACTGTATTTCCGCCCTGCTTATTTTATCGTCAGAATAACAAACCGCCCATTTCTTTGCAGGCAGCTCGCTTGCAATATTTTTCATTACAGCACCCATATCCTCACTACTGTAATTAAGTGAAAACACCTGACTGTAATTTCCCTCCACCAATGTACTGTCATACATCCAATGGGGACAAATAAGTATTTTCCCCGCCTTGTCTGTTTGATACACCTGATTTTCGCATATTTCAGCAGATGAAGATGCAATAATTGCAGTAGTTTTTTCGTCATTTACAAGACCTGCCGTTATTTTGCCTGCTGTTTCATAATCATCATTGTCATCATAAAAATTCACATTTATTTCAAAGCCCCTGCCCTCATACTCCTTGCATACATCTTCATAAGCCTTTCTTATGCCATTTTCATAATACTGGGAATAAGCTGTTGGACTTCCCGTTACACCAATGCTTATTGTCTTTTTATTTTCATTGCAGCCGCATAATATCAAAACAAACATAAAAACAAAAATCTTATATTTTTTCACCATAAACAAACCCCCGTTCTTATGCTGTAAAGCTTAATACTTTCTTAATAAATATAATAACATATAATAAACATAAAATCTCACATTCTGAATGAACGGTGTTCTGTATGAATGAATATTCAATTTTGGCAAATTTGGCAAAAAAAATAAACCCTGTAATTAAACAAGGCTTACTTTAGTTAAAATTCCGTCGTAATATTTTTTTCAAGCTCTTTATAATATTGCTTTGATACAGGCACACTTTTTCCCGAGATCAATATTATTTCATTGGGCTTAATGATTTTGATATAATTTCTCTGGACAGCATAGCTTCTGTGCACTCTTACAAATTTTTTGTCTATTATATTCAAAAATGCTTTCCAAGGCATTTTCACTGTTATTTTTTCCGTAACCGTAAAAACAGTTGTATAATGACCACTTGCTTCAGCATACTCAATTTCTCCCACAAGTATAAATCTGATGTGTCCGTTAATATCCTTCACCTTGACCGTATTGACCTTATCATCATACTTTTCGGCAAGCTCTTTAAGATACTTGTATGTAGCTTTTCCCATTTTATGAGGGAAAACCTCTCCCTCCTCCAAATATCCAACAGGGCTTGAAATATGCATATGCAAAAGCCTTAATTCACCCTCTGCCATTTTCCATATAAATGTACATCTTTGCTGCTCACTTATTATTTCATCAACACTGTTATCTGTAGTCACATAATATCTTCCAACAACAGTACAGCTATTCCTGTCATTTGATATGCACCAAAATTCCTGCTGTAAAAGGTTGCAAACAGGATTTGTCTTGTTTGTATCAGCCAAATCATCAAAAACAATTTCCTTACCTTGTATGAACTGTCTTTGCAACGCACCTATCCACATTATATCATCAGCAAAATAGCTATTAACATAATTACTGTCATTATGCCAATAGTGAATTAAACACTGCCTTGTTTCATTTATTGCTTTTTCAATTGACCTTTTGTTCATAACCTTCTCCAAATAATATTATTTTACAAATGATTATAACAAATTACGTCAAAAAAAGCAAACTCGGATTTATGACCCTCAAAGCCACAATACTATGTAACAAATTTTACACGGCATAAATTAAAAAAACTGCCGCAAAACATTTCCCGTTATGCGGCAGTCAATTATATTCTCAATTTACTTATCAAAATTCCATTTTATTAAGTAAATATTCCTTCAGATCCTTTACGGCAACTCTCTCCTGCTCCATACTGTCCCTATCTCTCACAGTAACACAGCCATCGTTTTCCGTATCAAAGTCATAAGTAATACAAAACGGAGTGCCTATTTCGTCCTGACGTCTGTATCTCTTGCCTATAGACTGAGAATCGTCAAAATCACAGTTAAAATCCTTGCAAAGCATTGTATAGACCTCATTTGCTTTTTCTGAAAGCTTCTTTGAAAGAGGAAGCACAGCAGCCTTAAAAGGTGCAAGTGCAGGGTGGAAATGAAGAACGGTCCTTACATCTCCGCCTTCAAGCTCTTCCTCATCATAAGCCTCGCAAAGGAAAGCAAGTGTAACCCTGTCAGCACCTAAAGAAGGCTCTATACAATAAGGAACATACTTTTCATTTGTAACAGGGTCAAAATAATCCATAGCCTCACCTGAATGAGCTGCGTGAGCCTTAAGGTCAAAATCCGTTCTTGAAGCTATTCCCCAAAGCTCGCCCTTTCCAAATGGGAACATATACTCAATGTCTGTAGTTGCATTGCTGTAATGGGCAAGCTCAGCCTGTTCGTGATCTCTCATTA
>JAUNPM010000250.1 GCA_030536675.1 Clostridia bacterium
ATATTGATTGTATCATTAACAAGCTCAAAAATATTGTCATTTACATATATTTTTGCAGAAGTATACACGCTTTTTATGTAAAGAACATCTCCCGATTTTGAATTAATATTTGCCTTGAGAGTGACAGTGGCGTCATTGGGAAGATCTGTAAGTTTGTAAGGCAAATGGACAGACTGTGCCTTATTGTTTATATACAAGGTCGCATTATTAAGAGTAACTGCATTTCCACGTTGTGATTCATCATCGGTAAAATTATATCTAAATGTGCAAAATATCAATATGAATATAATTATTGATAAAATCAGTTGTGAAATTATCGGGGCAGGCTTTTGTTTATTCATACGGCATCTCCCTTGTTTTATTAAACAAAAAATCTTCATATTTTCTTTTTGAGTCGCTCATACTTTCTCTGCGTATGGGTACATTTACTCCGTTTTCAATTACGAAGCATTTTAATTCTCTGTTAATGTGACGGACAAAGGCAAGATTAACGCAAAAGCTCTTATGAGTGCATATAAAATTATGTTCGGATAATTGCGGCATAAGGTCGGAGAGCTTGCCGTAAATTTGTATTATGGTGCCGTCTTTTAAATATATGGAAACTTTGCGTTTCAGCTGTTCCAGGTACAAAATATTTGAAAAGGGAATTTTTTCTTCACTTCTGTTTATATATATACGTAAAGAGGGAATATTATTTTTATTCATTAGAGCTAATTTTAATATATCCTCTATGTCTTTTTTATTAAGGGGCTTTTCTATGTATTTAAGTGCCGAAAGTCTGTAGCTTTCCAAGGTGTGTGCCGTGCTTGCGGAAATAAATGCTATGGGAACGTTATTGTCAATTTTTTTTATTTCTTTGACTGTTTCTATACCGCTTATACCGTCCATATAAATATCCATAAGCAGTAAATCAAAGGCATTGGGTCTATAGACGGAAAGCAGCTCTTCACCTCTTTTAAATAAAGAGGTGTTAATATTAAGGGGCATTTCATTTAAAATATCCATAATGTTTTTCTGTTCGTTAGGGTCATCTTCACAGACGGCAATATTTAACACTTCCATAAATTCCACTTCCGTTCCAAATAATAAATCAAAATAAGTATAATACAAAATCATAAAAAAGTCAATTTGTCAAGTACGAATTTTTACATTGATTATGTTATTTTTCGTACTGGCAAGGTGAAAAAATAAGTGGTAAAATATGCTTAAGACTTAGACTGTTATAAAAATAATAATAAAGGAGGTTATGTAAAGAATGAGAAAGCATATAAGCAGAATTGTTTCGGCTTTTGTTGCTGTGACTATGTTTTTATATTGTGCACCTTTGGGTGCTGTTTCTGCAAGTGGGGCGGAAGTAATCAGAAGGTTAATTATTCCTGAGGCTGAAGGAGGAGAATTGGTCGTAAAAAGAGGGAATGAGGTCCTTACAACAGGAAGTGAAGTAGAAATAGGGGACACTATTACTTTGGAGCCTGTTCCTGATGTAAGCAAGGGCTATGAATTGGCACCTGATACAACGACTGTAACAAAAACACTTGAAGAATCGGATTTTAGGGAATATTTAACAAATAAAGTTACTGCCGAGGGCTGGACGGCTTTAGGCGGCAGCACAAATTATTATGGAAAATATGACGGTTTTATTAAAAAAATGCCGGGAGATGAATGTGGCACTGAAAGTATAACATTTAGTGTTACGCCTGAGAATATGTATGAACAGACAATATATTTTGACTGGTCGGTGGATCAGGCTTTTACGGGCTTTGGTCAGTTTAAGCTGCATTTTTATCATAACGATAAGGAGGTCATAACTTACGATTTTACAAGTACGGCAAATCCTTATGGAAATATTATGTCGGAAGTATATAAATATACTCCGTCAGGAAATGAGGAAACATTTAAATGGTCTTTTGAAAAGGTCGCATCAGGTGATTGGGAGGACGATGGAGGCAGAAAATTTTATTTGGGCAACATATACCATTCAACATACAACTATATGCCCGATGCTCCTGTTTTTAACAAAACAAATTTTATTGTGACTGTAGAAAATTATTATCCTGAAGTATGTGAATATGAAAGTACTACTGCTACGGCGGGAGAAACCGTAACATTTACACCGAAGGATTATTATATGTATGAGTGTGAGTCAATTAAAGTAACAGGTGTTGACGGAACTGAAATTGCCGTGGAGGAAAATAACGGAGTATACAGCTTTACAATGCCTGCTCAAAATGTAAAAATCAAATTGATCATAAAAAGCTATTTAAGTATTTCATTGCCTGAAACAGTGGATAACGGAACATTTACCGTAAAAAGAGGAAATGAAACTTTGGTAAGATAGGAGATGAGCTTACATTTGAGTCTGTGCCAAATGAAGGCTTTGGTTTGTTATCAGGCACAAAAAGCGGAACAAAAATTCTTGAAGATTCGGATTTTGTTGATATAGATATGACCAATGAAGTTTCCGGTGAGGGCTGGACGGCTTTAGATGAAAGTAAAGAATATTACGGCAGAAATGACGGCTTTAGTCAAAAAGTAGTACGAGAGTTTACAGGAAGAAAAAAGGCAAGTCTTGAGGTTAATTACACAGAGTGCCATGGTATT
>JAUNPM010000251.1 GCA_030536675.1 Clostridia bacterium
ATTTATACTGTCGCATATTGAAAGAAGGTGGGAATAATGCCTGTAATAGACCATTAAATGCCTTTTGACCTCTGAAAGTTTGGAATTGAATTTGTCAAAATTGTTGTTTATAATATCATTTTCTATTTTATAAAGTTTTTCGTCAAAGCTGTCCAGAAAAATCAAGTCCTTAAATATTATCTCACTTAAGACCTCATAAAAAAATTTGCCTAAATTATAATTTTTTCTTTCGTCCTTGTTATATATATTAAGTATCAAATTGCTTACATAATCTCCGTCATCAATAAATATGATGCGTTTTTTAAATATAATACAATCAAAGCAGTTTCTTTTGTGTGCATTAATTTTTGACGGCACATAAAAAGCACTGTAAATATAATCTGTATGGATCTCTATTTGCGTACAATTATATGTTTTGCTTCTTCTGTATATTTTAAGCTCATCATATTTATCTTCAAGGGCGGCAAATTCTTCGGAATCAACTATCAGTATAATATTGTCCTTGTCTATGTCAAATTCGTTGTTTCTTTTTAAAAGATTATTTGCCTTGATCTCATATATCATTTGATCACTGCCTATCTTGTAGGAACTATTTCAAGCCAGTAGCCGTCGGGATCGGTTATAAAATAAATTCCCATAGACGGATTTTCATAACAAATACAGCCCATTTCCTTATGAAGCTTATATGCTGCATCAAAATCATCTGTTCTGAATGCCAAATGAAATTCACAGTCACCTAAATTATAAGGTCTGTCCATATCTCTGAGCCAAGTAAGCTCAAGCTCAAAGTCGGAATTTTCATTAGCCATATAAACTATTATAAAACTTCCGTCATCTGCATTTTTTCTCCTTACTTCCTTAAGTCCCAAAGCCTCATTGTAAAACTTAATAGATTTGTCCAAATCTGCCACATTGTAATTTTCGTGAATCATTTTAAACTGCATTATTAAATCCTCCATGTATCATTTTTTTCATTTATTTTATAGAATTTTGTTTGATTTAAATTATTGTTTTCGTCCATTAAAAATTTATCCTGAACGGAATACTCTTCCCACATATGCATAGGGAACAAATTAACTATGTTGCATTTTGAAAGAATAAATTTTATTCCTCTGTCATAATATTCGTCCTGTCTTGGGTCAAGGGGCACAAAAGCTATGTCAAGTGTTTCTCCTTCAATTGTTTTTATCTCTCTTTCATAGCTGTTTTTCATACTGTTGTTAAACTGCTTGTTTTCCTCCTGCCACATCCAGCAGTTAAGGTCCCCTCCGTGATAAATTTTGGCACCGTCTGTTTCCACAATAAAGGCAACTCCCAAATCAGTGGATTTTAGTGTCCTTATCTTTAAATTGTCAAGGCTGTATTCCTTTCTGGGATAGACAAAAAGAATTTTAGCAGTGTCAATTGTTTTTATTTTCTTTTTTATATCTCCCGACAATATATATTTTACCTTGTCATCGTCAAACATATTAAATATTTCACGGTTAAAATGATCCTGATGACCGTGACTTGAAAAAATATATATGGGTTTGTCTGAAAATTGGGGCAATTCTCCGTTAAAATAGTCAAATATTAAATAACAGCTTTCTGTTTCCACAATGAAACCGCTGTGATTTATATATGTTACTGTCATAAATTTTACCTCCGTAGGTTCTTATATTTACAGTATAAAACATTTTTTCTGTTTTGTCACTATTAAATTTTTAAATTATTGAAATAAAAAATATAATATGGTATAATTCAATTTGTTTAAGGGAAATTGCAATAATATATTTAAGAGGTGGTTTAATGACCGAAAAAGAAAAAATGCTGAATGGTTATCTTTACAATGCAAATGACGAGGAGCTTTCAAATGACAGGAATTTATGTAAGGATATGTGCTTTTTCTACAATAACACAAAACCGTCTGATACTAAAAAGCAGGCTGAAATTATGAAAAAAATTTTAGGTAAAATAAAAGGAAATTTTTCTATAACCCTGCCCTTTTGGTGCGATTACGGATATAATATAGAGATAGGTGAAAATTTTTACACAAATCACAATTGTGTTATTTTAGACTGTGCAAAGGTAACATTCGGAGATAATGTTTTTATAGCACCTGACTGCGGCTTTTACACGGCAGGACATCCTATTGACAGCGAAACAAGAAACACGGGGCTTGAATATGCCTATCCCATATCAGTTGGTGACAATGTGTGGTTCGGCGGCGGTGTAAGGGTAATGCCCGGTGTTACAATAGGCAGCAATGTAGTAATAGGAAGCGGAAGCATTGTGACAAAGGATATTCCGAGTAATGTGGTTGCCGCAGGGAATCCGTGCAGGGTCATAAGAAATATAACGGAAGAGGATAAATTAAAATACAAAAAGTAAATTTAAAGGGAGCTGCACATACAGCTCCCGTATTTTTATTTAATAACAAAAGTATATATAATATCAGCCGTTAAAACCGAAAGTATCAAAACAGCAGGGATATGGAGCTTTTTTAAATTTGAAACTGCCTTTTCAAATACGGGCTGTAAAGCATAAAGCATTAAAACTCCGCCCAGTCCGAATCTTATACTTGTGCTTAAGGCGATTCTTCCCTGAAAATTG
>JAUNPM010000252.1 GCA_030536675.1 Clostridia bacterium
AGAAAAAAGAGGGTCGAGAAGAAATTCTCAATTATATTGATGAAATAAATAAAAATGAAATAGTTATATGAGGGGATAAAATGAAAAATGATGTAATCAATAAATTTAAATATTTTCTTTTATATATGTATTTCATTGCGGGAATATTCGGTATACTTTTAAGCTTTAATTCAGCATTTGGAGGTATGTATAAAAATTATACATATTTCATTGTGCTTGGGGCGGCAACAATATTATTTTTGGTGCAAATATTCTTTAAAAGATATACGCTAAATGTGCTTTGTATATCCTTTGCTTTGCTTATAATATTTTTGCTTAATTATAATGAAGCTGTTTATTACATAAACAATATATTGACGGGAATAAGTAAAACAGAGGGATTGGAAAATTATGAAGTAACATATTTTGTTATATTTATGGGAATTATAGCTGCCGAGTTTATATTGGGTATAGAGTTTGAAACCAAATATACAGCACTGTATTTTATTCTTATAATGTGTATTGTGCTTTTAAATCCATTTATGGGAAAGAAGGCGGGATCAATGGAAACCGCTCTTATGGTTATTTCTTTTGTGGGAATACATACCGTAAAAGGAAAGAATAAAAAAATGACTAAAACAAGACTTGCCGTAAGTGCTTTGTTTTCATTGGCTGTTATAGTATTGATCGGGGCTTCTTTCAATTTTTCATCTGTATACGGAGATATTTTGTATGACGCTGCGGACAGTGTTGACGGTTATATATACAGAGAAATCAAAAATTTTACGGGAAACCGTGGAATTGATTATGATTCGGGGGAGGTTGGAAGGGGCAACAACTATCAGAGGGGGACTGAATGTGTAGAGGTTTGGCTTTCTCAAAAGCCTGATGAGGACCTATACTTAAAGGGGTTTGAAGGAGGAAATTACTCTGAGGGTGCTTGGGCTGAAGCAGACGAGGAAAGGTTTTTTGAAAGGCTGGCATTTGAGAGAGGCTGGACAAGGTGGGGAAATCTTATAGGAACTATGTATAAAGAAATTTATTACAATGCAAACAGCAGTTCAAATCCCCAAGGTATAAGAAATGCCAGAACAGTAACAATAAATCCGCTCCTTAAAAATGTTAAAAACAGATATTATCCTTATATAGGCAGGTGGGAAAGGCTTACAAAAAAGGACAATATTGCATATGTATATTCATATTATGAGCTTAAGGATCTGAATATAAATAAAGCCAATATGGATCTTGATACTCTCAATCGATTTGAAGATGTGAAAGAAAATTACGGACCTTTTGTGTATGAAAATTATTTAAGTGTTCCTATTGACAGTGTTCCTGATTTATATGAATTGTGCAAAGAGCAAAATTTTAGCAATTTAAGTGAAATAACGGAATTTATTAAAAGTGAGCTTAGCAAAAGGGCGTCATATACTCTTACTCCCGGTATGGCACCGTCAAATGAAGACATAATTGAATATTTTTTGTTTGAAAGAAAAAAGGGATATTGCGTGCATTTTGCTTCGGCGGCAACTTTAATGTACAGAAGTTTCGGAGTGCCTGCAAGATATGTAACAGGATACAAAATAAATAAAAATGATTTCAGAGAAACAGAGGACGGCTCTTATTATGCCATGGCTCTTGACAGAAATGCTCACGCATGGACTGAAATATATTTAGATGATAAGGGCTGGATACCTATTGAAGTAACTCCTGCCGCCGTCAACAGCGCAGATGTCAGCTTTAACAGAAATGAAGCAAATGAAAATGAAAGGGTCACTGAGGAAACATCAACAGCTGTGGAAGGTGAGAATAATGCCGTTGAAAATAATGTGGGAAATGAAAAAGGATATATGAAAACGGTAATTTTGTGCATTGTTGTTATTTTGTCAGCCTTGTTTGCAAGAAGGTGCATTATTATAAAAAGAATGAGAAAATATAGTGTGGACAATATTTTTAAAAGCTTTCTTTATATTTTAAGGCTAAAGGGGATAAGGTGTACGGGACTTGAATATGATTTTGACGGCATAATTACAAAGGCTTTCAGTGTGCTTGAAGCAGAAGAGGCACAAAAATTTATTGACATTGTTTTAAAGGAAAGCTACGGTGAAAATGGCTGTAATAAAGAGGAGAGAAATTTTGTTTATGACACATATGTAAAATGTGCAGGGGAACTATACAGAAACAGTAACATTTTTATTAAGTTTTATATAAAATTTATAAGGATTTTGTTATGAATTTTGTAATAAAAACTTATGTTGACCTATACCTTACTCTAAGGAGTAAAATAGAATTACCACAGGTAAAGCTATGTGTTTTTCTTTGAAGGAGTGATGCCATTAATCCTTTCAAGATATAAAAGGGATCGTACTTTGTTAAGAAAAGTGCGATCCCATTTGCGTGTCGATAAAGTCGACACGCTTGCAAGAAATGCTTGCGCTGACAGATAAATCTTTCTGTGCAAGCGTTTCTTGCAGTATGCTAAGGTGGGGACCAGCCGTGTAGTTTGCGTTCTTGCTATGCAAGTACACAAACTAGTCCCCGTCCCTGGCTGCTTGGGCGAGCAGCAAAACAAGGTTTTGCGACCAGCCTCGGTCGGGCAAAGCT
>JAUNPM010000253.1 GCA_030536675.1 Clostridia bacterium
GAAGAACATAATAAAATAAAGTATTCATATAAAAAGGGCATTGCCGCAGGGCTTGCAGGTGTTGTCCTTTGCGGAGGCTCACTGGGTTTTTTCCTTGGTGTGGGACTGAATGCTTCAAAGTCACTTACAAATGCAATAAGGGGAGGCTTTAGCTTCAGCAGTACAGCAGAAAGCTCCTCCGCTTCACCTACGGCGCTTAATCTTGTGGCATCAGAGGACAGCATTGCAAAGGTTGTCGCAGGTGTTGAAAACTCAGTTGTAAATATATCAATTAAGGCACAGACGGCAAGCAACTGGTTTGGTCAGACCTATGAAAGCGAAGGCTCAGGTTCGGGAATAATATATAAAGTAGACGGTGACAAGGTTTATATTGTTACAAACAATCACGTAGTTGAGGACGCAAATTCAGTTACTGTTTCAATTACGGGCAAGGAACAGGTAAGTGCCAAGCTTGTAGGTAAGGACGCATCCTCTGACCTTGCTGTTATATCAGTTTCAAAGGCTGATTTGACGGCTGCCGGAGTTACGGATGTTACAGCTGCAAAATTCGGTAATTCAGACGATATGCAGGTCGGAGAAACCGTAATACCTATAGGCAATGCCTTGGGTCAGGGCAAAACCGCTACACTGGGAATAATAAGTGCCCAGAATAAGGAAATAAATATTGACGGAAAAACACTTACTGTAATACAGACAGATGCAGCAATCAATCCCGGCAACAGCGGCGGAGCTTTGGTAAATACATCAGGAGAAGTTATAGGCATTAATACCGCTAAGTTATCAAGTGACGCTGTTGAGGGTATCGGTTATGCAATTCCAATATCATCAGCTAAAACAATTATAGATACTCTTATGGAAAACGGTACTGTTGATAAGCCTTATTTAGGTATTCAGGGCTATACTATAGATGAGAATTTTGAAAAAATATACGGTATCAATATACCGGGCGTCTTTGTAAGTAAGGTTGAAACAGGTTCTGCTGCCGAGGAGGCAGGCTTGGAGGCTACAGACATTATTACTGCCATTGACGGTACGGCTGTTGCGGATATAGATTCACTTTCAAGTGAGATCTCAAAGCATAAATCAGGTGACAGCATTACTCTTACAATAATAAGAGATGGCAGACAGGAAATGACAGTGACTGCTACACTTCAAAATCAGAACGAACAATTTTAAAAGAGGACGGTGAAATATATGAAGAAGAATTTTATAAGAAATACAGTACTTGCAGTTGTTTTGTGCGGTGTAATAGGCTTGGGTATAGGTTCAGCCATACCTGTAACGGAAAGCATAATTGAACATTTCAATACAGCCTCTGTTTCAAATGATGCAGACGTAATTTCAACGGAAACAACGGGAAATGTGAGAGTTACAATGGATGAAGCCTCACAAAATACCGTTGAGATCATAAACAAAGTTAAGCCTACCGTTGCCTGCATTACATCGATCACACAGGGTGTTGACTTTTTTAATCAGGCATATCAAAGCGAAGGTGCAGGTTCAGGCATTGTATTTTACAAGGACAGTGACAATGCTTACATTGTAACAAATTACCACGTGGTTTCGGGAGCTTCTCAGGTGGGTATTTCATTAAGTGAATCAGACCTTGTAGAGGCTAAGCTTGTAGGCAAGGATTCAAATGCGGATCTGGCAGTATTGTCAGTATCATTAAGTGATCTTGCAAAGGTAGGCGTAACAGATGTTCAGGTAGCTGAATTCGGTGATTCAGAGGCTATGGAGGTCGGAGAAACGGTTATTGCCATAGGTAATGCTCTCGGAGAGGGAAATACGGCTACAAAGGGTATTTTAAGCTCACAGACAAGAGATGTTAATATTGACGGAACAAAGCTTACTGTTTTACAGACCGACGCTGCAATTAACCCGGGCAACAGCGGCGGAGCCTTGGTAAACAGCAAGGGTCAGGTAATAGGCATTAATACTGCTAAAATATCTATGACTACAGTTGAAGGTATTGGATACAGTATTGCTTCAGATGTTGCAAAGCCTATTATTGAGGAATTGATGAACAGTACAAGTACTCCTACACTTGGTGTTTATATAACAAGTATTTCCGAAGAGGTTGCACAGCAGAATAATCTGCCGCAGGCAGGTGTTCTTGTACAGAAGGTAATTGAAGGCGGAAGTGCAAGCTATGCGGATATACAGGCAGGGGACTTAATTACATCATTTAACGGAACTCCCGTGTTTAGTACAGATGAGCTTATGTCAGCTGTTAAAGAATGTAAAATCGGTCAAACGGTAAGTGTAACTATAGTAAGAAACGGAACTACAAAAACCGTTTCCGTTAAAATGCTTGAAAGCTCATCATCAACCTTCTGATGATTTGATAAGTTGATTTAAGGTTTTGAATTTTAGTATATATTTAAATTTCAATAAATTTTATTACAATTTGAGATTGCTGTAAATACTATATTTGCAGTAATCTCTTTTTTATTTAAAATTCCATTGTAAAAATTTATAAAAATACGTTTTTGCTCTTGTCACGGTAAAAAATTTGGTGTATACTAATCATAATGCGTTTTTGGGCAAAAAATAAGTTTTTTTGTAAACACAGTAT
>JAUNPM010000254.1 GCA_030536675.1 Clostridia bacterium
AAGGGTGTAAACTACTACAGCGGCATACACGACATTCTCAAAAGAAGGAGGACCGTAATAGGTGCAGACGGCAATCCCGAACCCGTTGACAACATACCCAATAACCGCATAATAAATAATCAATACAAAAAAATGGTAGACCAGAAGGTAAACTATTTATGCGGCAAAAAGGTTACATACAACAGTGAAAATAAGGCTTATGCTGACAGTGTCACGGAGCTTTTGGACGGTGATTTTAACAGAGTACTTAAAAGGCTGTGTGAGGACAGTCTTAACTGCGGCATAGGCTGGCTTTATATAAACTATGACGAAAAGGGCGAATTGAGTTTCAGAAGGTTCAGACCTTGGGAGATATTACCGGGCTGGGCTGATGCGGAGCATACAAAATTGAGCTATGCCATAAGGGCGTATGAAGTAATTTTGTATGAGGGCAAAACAAGGAAAATTGAAACAAAGGTCGAGGTGTTTGACAACAGCGGAATAAAGAGATTTATATTGGACGGAGGGAAGCTCATACCCGATGATATTAACTGGCAGACACCTTATTTCTACAAAGGGGACACGGGGCTTAACTGGAACAGAATACCCCTCATACCATTTAAATACAATGCCGATGAAATACCTCTCATAAAGAATGTAAAGACATTGCAGGACGGTTTAAATCTTGTGTTAAGCAATTTTCAAAACGGTATGGAGGAGGACCCGAGAAACACAATACTTGTGCTTAAGAATTATGACGGTGAAAACTTGGGAGAGTTCAGAAGGAATTTAGCTACATACGGAGCTGTAAAGGTAAGAAGTGCCGACGGTTCTGACGGTGGAGTTGACACCTTAAAGATCGAAGTAAGCAGCGAAAATTACAAGACTATCATTGAAATATTCAAGAAAGCCATTATTGAAAATGCAATGGGATATGATGCCAAAGATGACAGACTGGGAGGCAGTGCCAACCAGATGAATATACAGAGTATGTATTCTGATATAGACCTTGATGCAAACGGAATGGAAACGGAATACAGGGCTTCCTTTGGGGAGCTGCTTGAATTTGTAAAAGCCCACTTTGCAAACACGGGTAAAGGCAACTTTGACGGAGAAAGCCTTGATGTAATATTCAATAGGGATATTCTTATAAACGAGGGTGAGGCAATAGAAAACTGCGCCAAATCCAAAGGAATATTAAGTGATGAAACAATTGTTGCACAGCACCCTTGGGTCGATGATGTGACGGCAGAGCTTAAAAGAATAAAAAAAGAGAACAAGGCACTTGAAGCGGAGTACAGAGAGCCGCAGATAGCGAGTGATGAAGATGAATAAAAGAAATTCGGAATACTGGCAGAAAAGATATAAGCTGGTTGAGGAAAGGCTTTACAAATACGCTTATGATAACAGGGAGGAAATACAGAAAATATTTAAAGGCTCTCTTGCCAACATAAACAAGGAAATTGCCGTGTGGCTTCAAAGGTTTGCAGACAACAACAGAATTACATATGCGGAGGCAACAAGGCTTATAGGCACAAAGGAGCTTGAAGAGCTGGGCTGGAGTGTCGAAGAATACATTGAAAAGGGAATAGATAACCAATACACAAGGCTTTGGGATAAGGAGCTTGAAAATGCTTCCGCAAGGTATCACGTGTCAAGGCTTGAGGCTCTTAAAATTCAGTTAATAAGTATATGTGAAAATATGTACGGAAGTGTTGACGATGTAATAAGCCAAACAATGAAAACAGTTTACACCGAGGGCTATTACAGAAGTGCTTACGAGCTGTCAAAGGGGCTTAATGCAGGTATAAATGTGGCAAAGATAAATGAAAACCTTTTGCAGAAGGTAATAAGCAAGCCTTGGGCTGATGACGGTTCAAACTTTTCAGAACGTATATGGGGGAAATACAGACCTACACTTGTGAACAGACTGCACAAGGACCTTACGGACTGCGTTATAAGGGGCGAAAATCCTCAAACCTTAGCGGCTCAATATGCAAAGGATTTTGAAGCAAGCGAAAGTGCTGCCGCAAATCTGTTGCTTACGGAATACAGTCAATTTGCTGCCCAAAGTAATACGGACTGTTTAAATAGCTTGGGTGTTGAAGAGTTTGAAGTAATTGAAACACTTGACGGAAAGACCTGCGAGAAATGTCAAGGAATGGATAAAAAGCATTTTCCTATGAGTCAGTGCAAAATTGGTGTAAATGCGCCGCCCTTTCATAACAGGTGCAGAGGCACGAAATGCCCGTATTTTAATGATGAATTTACAGTCGATACCAAAAGAGCCGCAAGGGATAAGGACGGCAAAACTGTTTATGTTGATGATATGTCATACAGTGAATGGAAGGAGAAATTTATCAAGGAGGAAGGGCAGGAGGAATGGGACTATTACGAAAAGAGTGTCAAGAATAAGACGGCAGACAGTGAACAGTATGAAAAATATAAGGCTGTGCTTGGTAAAAATGTTCCGAAAAGTCTTGAAGAATTTCAGAAAATGAAGTATACTGATAATGAAAGCTATAGTTATATCAAGTTAGACTATAAAAGGCAAAACACATTAATAGAAAATATAGAATTAAAATTACCAAATGCTG
>JAUNPM010000255.1 GCA_030536675.1 Clostridia bacterium
AATCGTCCTTAAAATATGGAATTATTTTTGAGCTGTGTTAAACTTAATATAAATTAATTGATAAATACGTTTGGAGGCTGATTATATGTTAAATACAGATTTACCTAAGATAATTACGGAAACGGTTCCGGGACCTAAAGCCGCTGCAATAATAGAAAGGAGAAAAAAGTCAACTCCCTCAGCAATAGGCTGTGCTTACCCTGTTGTTATTAAAAGAGGGGAAGGAGCAATGATAGAGGACGTTGACGGAAACAAGTTCCTTGACTGGATAGGCGGAGTAGGCGTACTTAATATAGGATTTTCTCACCCTGAGGTGGTGGAGGCTGTTAAAAACCAAGCTGAAAAGTATTTCCACGGTATGTTTAATGTGGTTACTCACGAGGGGTATGTGGCTTTAGCTGAAAAGCTCTGTGAAATTGCTCCCGTTAAGGGCGAAAGCAAAAAGGCTTATTTTGCAAATTCAGGTGCTGAAGCAGATGAAAATGCCGTTAAAATAGCTAAGGCATTTACAAAGCGTCCCAATATAATTGTATTTTCAGGTGCATTTCACGGAAGAACAATGCTTACTATGTCAATGACGTCAAAGAAGGCTTATGCTGTGGGTATGGGTCCTTTCCCCGACGGTGTGTACAGAGCACAGTTCCCTTATTTATACAGAAAGCCTGAGGGTATGAGTGAAAAGGAAGCTATGGATTTTTATATTGACAGCATTTATAAGGTGTTTGAGGAGTGCTCTCCCGCAGAATACATAGCTGCTGTTGTTGTTGAGCCTTTACAGGGTGAGGGCGGATTTATTCCCGCACCTATTGAATGGATAAAGGCAGTAAGAAAGATATGTGATGAAAAGGGTATACTCCTTGTGGCTGATGAAGTGCAGTCAGGTTTTTGCAGAACAGGCAAAATGTTTGCAACGGAGTATTGGAAGGAAGCAGGCGTAGAGCCTGATATTCTTACTACTGCAAAGTCTATTGCAGGAGGTGTGCCTCTTTCCGCAATAGTTGCAAGAGAGGAAATTATGGAAGCTCCCGCACCCGGAACAATAGGCGGCACTTTCTGCGGAAATCCCCTTGCCTGTGCAGCTGCCTTAAAGGTCATCGAAATAATGGAAAGAGATAATCTTGCGGGACGTTCAGCTGAAATAGGCAAAAAGGTTACCGAGAGATATAATGAATGGAAAGAGAAATATGAGGTTGTAGGCGATGTAAGAGGCTTAGGCGGTATGATAGGTCTTGAATTTGTAAAGGACAAGAAAACAAAGGAGCCTAATGCAGAGCTTGTTAAAAAGCTGGTTTATGAAACGGCACAAAACGGGCTTATGGTTGAGTCAGCAGGAATTTACGGAAATGTTATAAGATTCCTTGCTCCCCTTGTTATTACCGATGAACAGCTTGAGGCAGGGCTTGAAATATTTGAAAAGGCTATTGTAAAGTGTATGTAATAGTTGTATAATTATTGGGGGTGTTTCGGGACGGAGCGCCCCTTATATTATACATATGGACAAGAGGTGTAATTAAATGAAAAGTTTCAGTGTTGAACCAAACATAAAAATATTTGACAATGTTAAAGAGTTTTGTGAAAGCTATGGCATAGGTAAAGGCGACCTTGTGTTTGTAAGTGAAAATACTTATGCAAGGTACTTTGAAGGGCTAATAGAGGGCGCTTATGTATGTAATTACAGAAGGTACGGAAGCGGAGAGCCTACGGATATAATGGTCGAAGGCATATATGAAGAGGTAAAGGATCATGACTATAAGAGAGTTGTTGCAATAGGAGGAGGCACAATACTTGATGTGGCAAAATTATTTGCGCTGAAAAACATTTCTCCCGTAGTTGAGCTGTATGGTAAAAAACTTGATATTATAAAGGATAAGGAGCTTTTGCTTGTGCCCACTACCTGTGGTACAGGCTCCGAGGTCACTAATATTGCAATACTTGAGCTTACAACAAAGGGAACAAAATTCGGTCTTGCAGTGCCCGAGCTTTTTGCAGACGACGCCGTATTGATACCTGAGCTTCTTGAAAACCTGCCTTTTAAGTTTTTTGCTACAAGCTCCATAGACGCACTTATTCACTCTATTGAGTCTTATACATCACCTAAGGCTAATCCCTTTACGGAAATATTTTCTTTAAAGGCTATGAAAATGATACTTGAGGGATATAAGATAATAGCCCAAAAGGGTGAGGAGGCAAGAAAGCCTATAATAAAGGACTTCCTTATTGCAAGTACTTATGCGGGGATCGCATTTGGAAATGCAGGCTGTGCCGCTGTGCACGCAATGAGCTACCCTTTGGGAGCTAAATACCACGTGCCCCACGGAGAGGCAAATTATGCAATGTTTACGGGAGTTTACAAGGCTTATATGTCTATAAAATCAGACGGCAAAATTGAGGCTCTTAACAAGTACTTGGCTGACATTCTTGAATGTGATGAAAAGAATGTGTATGATGAAATTGAAAAATTGCTTAATAATATTATCCCCAAAAAGCCTTTGCATAAATACGGTATGAAAGAAAATGAAATTGATGAATTTACAAGCTCCGTTATGACACAGCAGGGCAGATTAATGGCTAATA
>JAUNPM010000256.1 GCA_030536675.1 Clostridia bacterium
TCGTTTTCATTTAATAAAAATTCCTCTGCAATATGAACTGCTCTTTTATCCCCCATATTACCCAGCACTGCAATTGCATTTCTCTGCAATGTTCTTTTGCCTCTCCAGCCTGCGGCAGTATTTCCGTATATTTTCTTAAATTCCTTGTTGCTCATTTTAAGCAGCCTGCAAATATCAGGGTAAGCATATTCACTTTCACCTTTTTCATATTCTTTGTTATAGGGGCATACTCTTTGGCACACATCACAGCCGTATATCTGCCTTCCCAGGCTTTCATATTCCCTGTCTGTTAAAACGCCCTTTTTCTGTGTAATGTAAGAAATACATTTGCTGTAATCACATATGCCGTCATCTATTGCTCCGTTTGGACAGGCTTTAATACATCTGTCGCAATCTCCGCATAAAACCTCTTCCCCTTTTTTGGCTTCCCACCTATCAAATTCAATATCCGTAAGCATATATCCAATAAAAAACATTCCGCCTATTTTACTGTTTATTACACAGCCGTTTTTTCCTCTTGACCCAAGAGAACAGCGTATTGCTACATCTCTGTCGGAAAGAGGCCCAGTGTCTGCAAATATTTCGTATTCACACCAAGGTATGATTTCTTCTTTTAATTTTTTCAGCTTTTCGGTAACTTCAATGTGGTAATCCGTACCCACGGCACCGGCGGACATATTGCCTCTTACCGCCGAATCCTTTATCCTTGAATACACAACATTATAAGAAAGCCCAATTGCAACAATGCTTTTGACGCTTTCCATTATAAGCTTAGGCTCCGTTCTCTCTTCTACAGTATAATTTACAAAAGGCACGACCTTATTTTTAAGATATAGCTTAAGCTCATCAAAGGCTTCCGCTGAACCTACTCCCGCTATAATATTCTCTTTTTTTGCAAATTCCTGCAATTTTTCGTATAAACTCATATAATTTCTCCTCAACATTCTTATTTTAACATATTTTCAATGATTTGTAACCAATTTATGCTTGCTTTTGTAAGATATTTATTTTATACTTATAATTAATGACATTATAAGGTAAAATAAAAGTAATATAAATACAAGGGAGTGTGCTTATGCCGCCAAGAAACGACAGACCGCTAAAATTTAAAAACAAAAGCTCAAAGCCTATGCTTTTTCCTCTTCATCCGAGTAATATGCAGGGGACAAAATCATATGTAAGGAAAAGGAAACGGAGTTTTAATCCACGTCCCATTCTTTTTCTCCTTCTTGCTGTAGTTATTATCGGTCTTATAGGCTATGTTGCAATACAGCAAAAAGCATTGGCAGTTATGGTAAACGACAATGTGGTAGGCTATATAAGGGACAGAAAAACAACGGAGGAAGAACTTAACAATCTTGTTCTTGCAAAACTTAAGCAGGAGGTCGGCAACAACATAGAAATAAACGACAGCATTACACTTAAGCCCGTAAGCGGATTATTCAGAAAGACTGATAATTCCGAGCAGGTAGTTGCAAAGGTATGTGAAAGCGTTTCTTACAATCAGGAGGCAACCACAATACTTGTTGAGGGCAAGGAATTTTGCATAGTGGCAAGCAAGGACATTGCAAGACAGGCTCTTGAGCAGGTACTTGCAGACTATACTGTCCCCGAAGGAACAGCGCAGCCCGAATTTGCCATACAGATAAACACAGGAACAACTTTTGTTGACAACAGCAAGGTAAGCTCTCTTGAGGAAGCAGTAAAGCTTTTAAGTGCCACTCAAACAGTTGACAAAACATACACAGTAGAGCAAGGGGATACCTTCGGAAGCATAGCTTCAAAATCCGGAATGACGGAAAGTGAGCTTCTTGCAGCAAATCCCGACATAACAGAAGAAACAAAAACAAGCCTTCAAATCGGTCAAACCCTTAATATAACCGTAACAGAGCCTATTCTTCCAATTAGAACATACAGCTGGGAAACCGTTACGGAAACCATAGACTATGAAACCGAAACAAGACGTAACAGAAATCAACCTACTTCATACAGAGAAGTAATTCAGGAGGGTGAAGAAGGCACAAAAGAGGTTATAAGAAAAATACCTTATGTAAACGGTGTACAGCAGGGCGAGCCTCAGCTTACGGAAAAAGTTGTAAAAGAACCCGTAACACGCATAATCGAAAGAGGAACCTACGAACCCGATGACACAAGCAGTGATGACAGCAGTTCATCTGACGAATAGTAAACAAAAATACCGGCATTTGATTTTATATCATATACCGGTATTTTTTTATGAAACCTTATATTAATATCCCAATATTTTAGGCAGCCAAAGGGATATTGCAGGCACAAATGTAACAAGCATAAGCACTCCGAATATTACCCCGTAATATGCCAGCAAAGGCTTAATTACATTTTCTATTTTTGTTTTTGCAACTCTTACTCCTACAAACAAAATGTTTCCCACGGGAGGTGTAATTGTTCCTATGCAAAGATTAAAAACAAGCATAATACCAAACTGTATTGAATCCATACCAAGCTCCGTACACACAGGTAAAAAAATTGGTGTAAATATAAGAATTGCGGGAGTTATATCCATAAACGTTCCTACAAAAAGCAGAACTATAT
>JAUNPM010000257.1 GCA_030536675.1 Clostridia bacterium
AAATCGCGCCGCTGGTCAATATGGATGATTATTTTACGGAAGATGAGCTTAAGGCATAACCGACGTTTTTTTATAATACCCGTTTAGAAAGTGATAGCTCATAAATCCAATAAGTAAGCCTACTGCGCCTAAAAGGGCAATGTGCTTACTTAGTCGGTCAAATAACACATTGGAGGATATATACATTGAACACAAGAGAAGAAAACGAGGAATATAATATAGACCTGACTCTTATATTTCAGGAACTTTTAAGATATATATGGCTTATAATAGCAGTGGTCTTGATTTTCGGCATCATAGGCTATAGTTATACAAAGTTGTGTAAACCTCTTGTATACACAACTTCAACAAATCTTTATGTAAAAAGCAACGACAGCGCTTCCGTAATAAGCAATGCCAGCTTACAGGAAATAGATGCTTCTAAGAGCCTTGCAGAAACTTATATTGTAATACTTTCAAATGACGCTGTTATGGACGTTGTTTCGGAAAAACTTACAGCCCTCTGCACTCCCGAGGAAATTGATGCTTATTTCACCACAACAATGAACGAAGACGGATCAATATCAATAGATTCCTCAAGCATACTTAGGTACGTGAGCTTTGCCACCGTAAACGAAACAGAAATAATCGAGATTTCCGCTACAACGCCAAGCCCTACCATTTCAGCTGAAATTTGCCGTATAATTGCGGATACTGCACCCTCCGTTATTAACAGAGTTGTAGGAGCGGGCTTTGTTGAAACAATAAACATTGCTAAGGTACCTCTTGTACCGTCAGGTCCCAATGCCACAAAATCAGGCATTATGCTTGCAGCCTTAGGCTTTGTGTTAATATGCGGTATTATTATACTCAGATATATACTTAACAGAACAATAAACAATGGTGAGGAATTTAGGAGCAAATGCAGCATACCTGTTCTTTCCGAAATTCCTACATACCATATGGAAAACCAGCAGAAGAAAAACTCTCTTTTGCATAAATATATACCATCTATGCGAAGAAGAGATGCACAGGCAAGAATTACAAGCGGCACCATACTTACTGATAAAGTACAGTTTTCGGTAACTGAAGCATACAATATGTTAAGAACAAATCTTAACTTTACACTTTCAACTCACGAAAACAATGCTTTTATTGTTTCATCACCTCTTTCAGGTGACGGCAAATCCACAACAGCCGCAAACATTGCAATAACTCTTGCCCAAACTAAGGCTAAAATACTCCTTATAGACTGTGATTTAAGAAGACCAAATCAGCACAAATTGTTTAACGTTTCAAATGAAAACGGTCTTTCATCTGTTTTAAAACGCAGTAAATAAAAATGTATATGAAAATTTAGATGTTCTTACTTCCGGGCCAATGCCTCCAAATCCGTCTGAGCTTTTAGGTTCAAACAATATGAACAAATTTATGGAATATGCAAAAGAAAATTACGACTATGTAATACTTGATACTTCTCCTATTAATGTCGTAACAGACGCACTCCTTTTATCAAAGTCCTCTGCGGGCATTATGCTTGTTGTTCGTCAGGGAGTTTCAACATATGATGAAATCGAAAGAACAATGGAAAGCATTAATTTTGTTGAAGGCAGTATTTTAGGCGTTGTTATCAACTCTGTAGACGAAAACAATTCAAAGTACGGAAGATACGGCAAATACGGCAAAAAATACGGATATGCCTACAGGGCAAACCCCTATGATACACAGCAGCAGTAAAACACAAATAATATAAAGTGTCCTAAAAGAAGCCCTTCCGCATAAAATCTTTTCTTTGTGCAGAGGCTTCTTTTTTACTATCAATACTTTTACACAAGGAGGTTTTCCCTTGAAAGAAATAAACAAACTTTCACTTGCACTTATTATTATACTTATAATAGTAATTCCCATTATTATTATAACCCTTAACAAAAATTCCGAAAAGCAAATAGCAGAAAATGCCGCCGCCGCTCAAACCTATGCAAAGGAATCCTCCGAAAAGCAGGCAAGAAAAGATGCGGAATATACTAAAATATCATCAGAGATACCGGGCATAGTATGCATAGGCTCGGATTTTATGGCGTCCTCAGGCACCGTAAATACTAAATTTACAACAGAGCTTCAAAACAAGCTTTCAACAGAGGGCTATAAAATACCCATAACAAATCTTGCAGTTGAGGGTGAAAACAATTTAACCATATTGGGCAGATTAGGAGTTGTTCCCTTTGTTATTCAGGATACAGTCACTATTCCGGAAAAAGCTGACCTAATAGAGATAAATCTTAAATCCTCCGACAAAAGCGGCTATGTATGGCCTCTTGCAGTAAATGCCGATAATACTTCATTTAACCCCGTTACAATAAACGAGAACATTATAGGTATGATAGGCGGAGATACATTAAGAGATCCCGAAACGGGAGAAAACAAGCACTATTTTGTAAGGCTAAGCGACGGAGAGCCCTTTACTATTCCCGCAGGCTCCGTTATAAATACATCAAGTGATGACGAGTATAAGGATTATGTACACATAATATGGATGGGCGAAAATGAAAATTGGTCTGATTTCAACGATCTTAAAGACGATATACAGAGCAT
>JAUNPM010000258.1 GCA_030536675.1 Clostridia bacterium
AATGCCTGGAGGGAGAAGGCGGAAGAGGCTAAAAATAAAATTGCAGCTGCAAACAAAATAAAACGGGAAATAGTTAAGAGAAATCCCGGAGCCAAAATAAAGAGCAAAATAAAAGAAAAATTTTAATACATTGATTTGTGAATTTATAATAATGTGGTATAATTATATGAATAATTGTACGGAGGAATAATATGCTTAAGGAAATATTGCTACAGGTGGAAAAGCCTGCAAGATATATAGGAAATGAGATCAATATGGTCGTAAAGGATCCCAAAGAGGTGGATATAAGAATTGCCTTTTGTTTCCCCGATGTTTATGAGGTGGGTATGAGCCATTTGGGCTTGCAGATATTATACTACTTTTTTAACAGGAGAAATGACACCTACTGCGAAAGATGCTTTGCGCCCTGGTATGATATGGAGGAAAAAATGAGGGAAAACAATATTCCTCTTTTTGCCCTTGAAACGGGAGAGCCTCTTAAGAAATTTGATTTTGTGGCTTTTACGCTTCAGTATGAAATGAGTTATACAAATATTTTAAATATGCTTGATCTTGCAAACATACCTATTTGGTCAAGTGAAAGAGGCGAAGAGGATCCTCTTGTTATTGCGGGAGGTCCCTGTGCTTACAATCCCGAGCCTTTGGCGGATATGATAGATATTTTTTACATTGGCGAGGGTGAGGTCAGCTATGATGAATTTCTTGACCTTTACAGAGAAATGAAAAAGGCGGGGCTTTCAAAAGAAGAGTTTCTTGAAAAATGTACTCAAATAGAGGGTATTTACGTGCCTAAGTTTTATGACACGGAGTATAAGGAAAACGGTGAAATAAAGTCATTTAAGCCTAACAGGGAAAATGTGCCAAGGGTAATAAAAAAAGTAATAGTAAAGGATATGGATAAGGCATTTTATCCCGAAAAACAGCTTGTGCCCTTAATAGAAACAGTTCACGACAGAGTAACTCTTGAGGTTTTTAGAGGCTGTATAAGAGGGTGCAGATTTTGTCAGGCAGGCTATGTTTACAGACCCGTAAGAGAAAAGAGCTGTGAAAAGCTCATAGGACTTGCGGATTCCCTTCTTAAAAATTCGGGACACGAGGAAATAAGCCTTACAAGTCTTTCTACCGGAGATTACAGAGGCTTTGAAAGGCTGGCAAACACACTTATTGACAATTATGCAAAGGACAGCGTAAGCATTTCACTGCCCTCACTGAGAATAGACGCTTTTTCACTTGACCTTATGGAAAAGGTGCAGGCTGTGAGAAAGTCAGGGCTTACATTTGCGCCTGAGGCAGGCACTCAAAGGTTAAGAGATGTTATAAACAAGGGCATAACGGAGGAGGAAATTTTAAATGGCTGTGCTCTTGCTTTTTCGGGGGGCTGGACAAGAGTCAAGCTGTATTTTATGGTGGGACTGCCTACGGAAACCGATGAAGATCTTTTGGGCATTGTTAAGCTTGCCAACGGAATTGTTGAAAAGTTTTTTGAAATACCAAAAGAGGAAAGAAAGGGCAGACCGATTTCTGTGACAGTAAGCTCCGCCTGCTTTGTGCCTAAGCCCTTTACTCCTTTTCAGTGGACTGCACAGTCTACGGTCGATGAGTTTATGAGAAAACAAAAATTTGTTAAAACAAATATGACAAGAAAGCAGGTCAAATACAATTATCACGAGCCTGAGTTAAGCTCTCTTGAAGGGGTGCTTGCAAGAGGTGACAGAAGAGTTGGAAAGGTCATTTACAGAGCTTGGGAGCTTGGAGCTAAGTTTGACGGCTGGAGCGAGCATTTTAAATATGATATGTGGATGAAGGCTTTTGAGGATACGGGAATTTCAAAGGAATTTTATGCAAACAGAGAAAGAAGCTATGACGAAATACTGCCTTGGGATCATATTTCAATAGGAGTAAGCAAGGAATTTTTTATAAAGGAAATGGAAAGAGCAAAGGCGGAAACAGTGACGCCAAATTGCCGCAGGCAGTGTTCGGGCTGTGGTGCGGCACAGTTTGGGGGAGGTGTGTGTTTTGAACAGCAGTGAAGTGGTAAACACTAACATAAAATACAGAATTGAATTTTCAAAAACGGACAGAATGATTTTTATAGGACACCTGGATCTCCTTAAGCTGTTTCAGAGAACATTTAAAAAATCGGGACTTCCAATAGGCTATTCCTGGGGATTTAATCCGCATCAGCACACTACATTTGCCGTGCCTCTTGCTTTAGGTGTAAGCAGTGTAGGAGAAATACTTGACATTCAGCTTACGGAAAAAACAGACTGTCAGGTCATAAAAGACAGACTTAACCAATGTCTGCCCCAAGGCATAAGCATACTCCAGGTAATTGAGCTTGAGTTTTCCGCAAAAAGCTGTGCTTCGGCAGTGGCTTACGGTGACTACTGCGTTGTCCTTGACAATAAGTATGACAATATTTCAAGTGTTATAGACAGTATGATCAATGCAGAAGAAATAAATATTGAAAGAGTTGTAAAAAAGAAAGCTAAAAGTGTGAATATAAGACCTCTTATAAGAAGTCTTAAGTGGGACAATGACGGAGAAAAAACGGAAATATATGC
>JAUNPM010000259.1 GCA_030536675.1 Clostridia bacterium
TGTTTATAATTTTACCGCCGCCGTTTTTGATCATTGTAGGTATAACTGCTTTAGATACGATAAAAGGTGCGTTTAAGTCAACGTCAATAACCTGACGAAATTCTGCTGCTGTCATATCGCACATAGGGATTCTCTTAATGATACCTGCATTGTTTACGAGAATGTTAATGTCGCCAACTTCCTTCTGGATCTTAGCTACCATATCGTTTACCATTTCTTCATTTGTTACGTCGCAAACATAACCGTGAGCATCGATACCTGCTTCTTTGTAAGCTGCAAGTCCCTTGTCAACAAGCTCCTGCTTAATATCATTGAACACAATTGTAGCGCCTGCTGCAGCCATACCTGATGCAATGGCAAAACCAATGCCGTATGATGCACCTGTAACAAGAGCAATTTTACCTTTTAATGAAAAATTAATACTCATTTTATTACCTCCAAATATTTTTAAGCTGAGAAAATAATATTTAATTTATATAAGACAAATTTGGAATAAGTTGCTTAAAACTTATAAATTGGTATAATATATAAATTAAATAAGCATTTCTCAAATTGCTTTATTACAATTATAATACAAAATATGGCATTTGTCAAAATATATTAGTTAAAATATAGGTAAATTCAAAAAATTGTAATTTTTTGTTTTTTAAAAAAAGTATTGACTTTTTTTGTGAATAATATATAATAATATAGCATAAAACATTTTGGGGATGCAATGGTTTCGACGGGGGTTTTGAAATCCGAGATAGCCATTGGAGGCGGGAGACTCCTTAAAAGCCCAACTTTTAAATAATAAAAGACAAAGATTTAGAATTAGTAGCAGCCTAATGCTGCTCGCTGACCTTAGGTTTTCCGCAGCTTAAGAATCAGCGTCGACTTGCGGAGCACTTTTGCTGTAAAGCTTTGAACAGCAAAAAGATCTATGAAGCTACCAAGGACTTTTGCCTGTCTGTCGGCGGAAGTCTGAGGGAATCAACATAGACAGACTGTAATGGGAGAAGTCACGGACGACGGATTTTCGGACAGGGGTTCGATTCCCCTCATCTCCATTTATTGGTTGTATTATTTAACACGGTTTTATAAATTAAAATAAGAAAGTTAAAATTATGCTTGAAAATTTGTGAAAATTATGTTACAATTACGAAGATATGTTAGAGTTTTACAGGAGGTGTGACCATGAGTGTATTGTTTATCATTATTTGCATATTAATTGCTATTACAAGTTTTGCTTTAATTGCTTTAATTCTTATGCAGAAAAAGCAGGCTGCCGGTTTTACAAGTGCTATGGGCGGGGGAATGGGCAGTTCTTCAACTCAGACTTACTGGGACAAGAATAAGAAAAATTCATTGGAAGGCAAACTTGAGTTTTATACAAAAGTTGTAGCTGCGGTATATGTTTTACTTATTCTTATAAGCAATTTTGTAAAATAATTTATTTTAAAGGATGACTGTCGTACTTTTGTGTGCGGCAGTTTTTATTATTTTTAAATGGTTTATGAAATTACAGCTTTGGCGGAGCAATGTGTTGGTGTGTTAAGTATGAGGTATTAAAATGAAAAAGGATAAAATATTGTATGTGTCGGATCTGGACGGGACGCTTTTAAACAGCAATCAAAATATATCTGTGTATACTGCCGATATTATTAATGGTTTGGTTAAAAAGGGTATGATTTTTACATATGCTACGGCAAGGTCTACTTATACCGCCTTTCCGAAAACTTCAAAAATCAAAGGTGAACTTCCTATTATTATTTACAACGGTGTATTTATAGTAAATAATGAAACGGGGGAAAAACTTCTTTCTTATTATTTTAGCAGGGAAGAAACAAATGAAATAAAAAATACGTTGGAGTGTGACGGTGTTTATCCTATTGTATATTCAACTATTGATAACAGAGAAAGGTTTTCCTATGGTATTAACAATATGAGTGAGGGTATAAGAGAGTTTACATCAACAAGAGAAAATGATGAAAGAAAAAATGAAATAACTGATTTGGAGCATTTGTATGACGGAGAAAATTTTTATTATACCTGTATTGATGATAAAGAAAAACTCTTGTCTGCTTTTAATAAATTAAAGAGAAAATACAGGTGTATATTTTCAAGGGATATTTACAGCGGTGATTATTGGCTTGAAATTATGCCGCAGGAGGCAACAAAAGCCAATGCTGTTCTTAAGCTAAAGGAAATGTTAGGCTGTGATAAGGTCATTACATTTGGGGACAATTTAAATGATATTGAAATGTTTAAAATATCCGATGAGTGCTATGCAGTTGAAAATGCTGTTGATAAATTAAAGGAATGTGCGACTGCTGTAATAGGAAGCAATAATGATGAGGGAGTTGCAAAGTGGCTTATGGAAAATGTAAAACTGTAGGGGAGAATAATATAGATTTATATAAATAAAAGAAATAAAAATTAAAAGAGTAATTTTATAAATAGAAATTAAATTAAAAAAATAAAAAATAAGAGAAAAAGATGTTGACAAAGCAATAAATGTATGATAAACTAAATTTCGTTGTTGAGC
>JAUNPM010000260.1 GCA_030536675.1 Clostridia bacterium
ATGTCTTATATATTCACTTGATAAAGGAGAAGCCTTAAATGTTGAATTCTAAACACCCCTTTTATTCGGCAAATGACTATTACAAGGAAATATTCGGTGAAAAAATAATCAAGCTTTCCGTAGACGGCGGCTTTACCTGTCCCAATCGTGACGGCACTCTTTCATATGGCGGCTGTATATTTTGCAGCAGCAAGGGTTCGGGTAATTTTGCCGCCGACAGAAATCTTTCAATAGCCCGCCAATATGAACAAATGAAAGAAAAAATGTCGTCAAAATGGAACAGCGGAAAATATATGGTCTATTTTCAGGCATATACAAATACATATGCCCCTGTTGAAAAGCTGCGCAGGCTTTATTATGAGGCAATAGAGCCAAGTGACGTAGTTGCCTTGTCAATAGCCACAAGACCCGACTGCATCAACAAAGCTGTGCTGGAGCTTTTAGAAGAATTATCACAAAAGGTTTATGTTACCGTAGAGCTTGGTTTGCAGACAAGCAATGAAAAAAGCGCCCGATTTATAAACCGATGCTATGACAACAGCGTGTATGAAAAAGCCGTATATAATATGAACAGTATAGGAATAGATACAATAACTCATATTATTCTTGGACTTCCAAACGAAACCTGCGACACAATGCATAACAGCGTAAAATATGCCGTAAGCTGCGGCACAAAGGGAATCAAACTACAGCTTCTTCACATTATCAAGGGAACTGCTCTTTATGACTATTACATTAAACAGCCCTTTAAATATTTTACTCTTGATGAATATGTAAGCACTGTAGTCAATATAATTGAAGAGCTTCCTCCCAACATAGTTATTCACAGAATAACGGGAGATGCAGACAAAAGAGAACTTTTTGAACCTTGGTGGAGCCTTGACAAGCGCAGGGTGCTGAATTCAATTTCAAAGGAATTTATAAAAAGAGGAACTTTTCAAGGCATAAGAGCCGATCTAACAAATTAAGTTAGATAGGCTCTTTTTTATATTTCGCAAAATTTTTAATGCTTCAAAGGCATTGTACATTATTTATAATAAGCATTTGTTATACTTTTCCTTTCGTTATATAATAAATATGTAAGCAGTAATAACTGTTTAAAATAATTTTATCAATAAATTACAAAACAGAAATCAAAGAAAGGCAGTGTAAACTATGGCAATCACAGAAAATGCAAGTAAATATTATGAAAAAATGTATCCAAACGGCAACACATCACTTTTTGATACAGACCCGGAATTTATTGAATTTTTTAATAATTTTGCTTTTGATGAAGTTGTAAATAATGACGATATTGACCACAAAACAAGATTTACCGCTGTTATTGCAGCCCTTTTAGGCTGTCAGGGAATAGATGAATTTAAGGAGCTAGTGCCCGGGGCGCTTAATTTCGGCTTAACTCCCGTTGAGCTTAAGGAAATCGTATATCAGGCTGTTGCATATTTGGGAATAGGCAGAGTTTTACCCTTTATAAATGCCTTAAACACAATATTTAAAGAAAAAGGCATTTCCCTCCCCCTGCCGCCTCAAGGCAAAACAACAGCAGAAAACAGACTTGAAAAAGGCTCACAGGCTCAGGTCTATATATTCGGAGAGCATATGAAAGATTTTTACAAATCAGGCCCCGAAGAATCAAGACACATTAACCTTTGGCTTGCCTCAAACTGCTTCGGTGATTATTACACAAGAACAGGGCTTGACTTTAAACAGCGTGAATTAATAACATTTTGTTTTCTTTCAGCTCAGGGCGGCTGCGAGCCTCAGCTTATAAGCCACGCAAAAGCCAATATTAAATTAGGCAATTCAAAAGAATTTTTAATAAAAATAATATCACAATGTATTCCATACATAGGCTATCCCAGAAGCCTTAACGCTTTAAGATGTGTAAATGAAGCGGCAGAAAATCAATAATAACAAATTAAGTTGTATAGACTTTTTTTTAGCTATAACTAAAAGTTTAAGCAAGATAACTTTTATGAAATTCTCAATAGAGGTCATATAAGATATAATAAAATCACAAAGAGTATCAAACATTCATAAATGTAATAACAAACAATTATATATAAGGAGCTGTAAATTAAATGAGCGATAACATAAAAAAATTAGTTGTATATTTTTCTTACACAAATCACACAAAGACAATTGCAGAGGATATAAGTAAAAAATTAAATTGTGACATACTGGAAATAAAGCCCTTAAAGCCCTATTCCTCAAATTATGACAAGGTAGTAAATGAAGAGCAAAACAAAGAAAGCTCCAAAAACACACCTAAAATAGAAAAAATAAATACGGTCTTAAGCCAATATGACGAAATAATAATAGGAACACCCGTTTGGTGGTATACCCTTGCCCCCGTTATAAGAACATTTTTAAAAGAAAACGATCTTAAAAATAAGGTAGTCGTTCCCTTTGCCACAAATGCGGGCTGGCTTGGACAAACATTTAAAGAATTTCACAGATTATGTCCCCATTCAAAAGTTCAAAATGAAATGGATATTGTATTTACAACAGATT
>JAUNPM010000261.1 GCA_030536675.1 Clostridia bacterium
GGAATTGACCTGCTTCCTTCACAGCAGGCAATGATAATAAACTATCTGTGGCCTGCAATGATAATTGTTTTTTCCTGTATCTTTCTGAAAGAGGATATAACCGTAAAAAAGGTTACGGCGGTTATTTTATCTTTTGTGGGAATAATAGTTGTTGCAATTAATGGAAATGTTGAAACTCTGTTAAAGAGCAATATAAAAGGTGTGTGCTTTTGCTTATGCGCTTCCGTATGCTATGGCTTTTATGCGGCATTAAATAAAAAGCAGAAATATAATAAAGAAATAGCTATGATGTTTGCTTTTGGTGTTGCAGGCATAACTGCAACTGTAATAAGCATTGCAAAGGGCAGTATATCACAAATAAGTGCCGATGTTTTACCGGGGCTTATTTATGATGCATTGGTTGTTAATGCAGTGGCTTACACAAGCTGGATGCTTGCACTGGAATACGGTAATACTGCAGTTATATCTAACTTGGCATATCTGACGCCTTTTATTTCCCTTGTAGCGGCTAATATTGTGTTAAATGAAAAAATATCAGTGTATTCCTTTGCGGGGCTGTTTATGATAATTTTGGGAATCGTTGTTCAGCTTTTGGGAACACGGAAAAATTATATTGTAGAAAAATAGAATATTTAGTTTGTAAAATAAAAAGTCCGCAGTATAAACACTGCGGATAATTTTATTTGAGAATATCACTATATTCCTTGTGCTTTTTAAACCACTCTACGGCATATGAACAGGTTGGTATGACCTTTTTGTTGTTGCTGCGCAAATATTCAGCCGCAGAATAAAGGAGCTTGGAAGCAACTCCCTGACCTCTTAATGAAGAGTCAACGTAAGTATGATCTATTGTTACGGTGTTTTCATCGGTTTGAGGAAAGGTTACTTCCGCAATGGTTTCGTTTTTGTCATTGAGTAAAAATATCCTGTCATTTGAATAATTAAATTCCATAATTTTGCCTCCTGTTTAAATTAATAAATTTATTATAAATCCTTTTGAGTAAGCTCATCTTTTGTTTTAAAAATAATAAATATTGACAATATGCCTGCAAGTAAGGATGTCAGCGGCATATTAAGCCATATTCCCGTAAGCTCCAGCTTCTGTAATATTAGTATAAAAAACAGAGGGAATATAAGTGCCGTTGAAAGTGATATGACAGAGGCATAAGCTGATTTACTTATAGCAAGCATATAACTTTGTGCGGCAAATGAAAGCCACCTTACGGCATATGTTAAGCTAAATATTTTAAGAGCGTAAACGGACATTTTGAGAAGTTCAAGATCATCACCTGTTACAAATATATGTGTAATTTGCTCCGGAAATACAAATATAACAAGCATTGCAAGTGCGGAAACTATGAAGCTTGCGGTAAAACAGCATTTTTCAATGGCACGTACTCTTGAATATTTGCCTGCTCCCCAATTGTAGCCTACAGAGGGCTGGAGAGAATCGCACATTCCGTATAAAACAGACTGCATAAAGCCTTCAACATACATTAATACACCGTATACGGATACTGCCGTTTCGCCGCCGAAGCGTACAAGAAGCATATTCATAATTACAGATACTATTCTGGCGGCGGAATTATTGAGAAAATTAGGCATTCCGCATACTATTATTTTTTTTGTAAGAGAAAAGGAAAAGCGGGGTCTGCAGAAATGCAGGAGCATATTTCCTCTGAAAAAGGGTACAAATGCAATTAGTGCGCATATTATCATACCGATACAGGTGGCAAAAGCCGCTCCCCAAATTCCCCATTTAAATATATAAAGGAAAACAAATTCCAGTACGGCACTTATTGAAGCCATAAGTATATTTAAAAACATACTGCTGTTTATTTTGCCGCATATTCTAAGGTAATTGTCTACGGCAAATACAATTGTTGTGAGAGGAGAGCATAGAGCATAAACCCTTAAATACTGTGTTGCTAAAGCTGCAAACTCTCCTTGGGCTCCCATAATTTTCATTAAAATGGGAGCTGCGCCATAAAGAAGGGCTCCTATTAATATGCCCGACAAAATTATCATAATGCAGGCACAGGTGAAAATGTTGTTTGCCTCTTTGTTGTTCTTTTGCCCAAGGTTAATGGATATGGGTACAGATGAACCAACTCCTATAAGGTCTGCAAGAGAAAAGTTGATTATAACAAAGGGCATTGCTAGATTAAGGGCCGCAAAAGGCGTCGCACCTAATATCTGACCTACAAAAATACCGTCAATAAGCTGATAAAGTGCCGAAGCAAGCATACCTATTGACCCCGGTATAACAGCTATAAAGAAAAGTTTGACAGGCGAGGTATTTATAAATAAGGTTTTTGAGTTCATATTATACACCGCCTTTCTTTTTTATTTTTGCCTTATATTTGTTAGCTCCGTACATATTTGCCCGGCTAAAAAATCAAAGGCTTCTATAAATTCGGGAGAAAATTTTTCCAATGTGGCTTTTATTGCGTTTTGTTCCGGTTCATATATATCCTTATGGGCATCCTTTGTGTATGCCTTTCCTTCCTTTGT
>JAUNPM010000262.1 GCA_030536675.1 Clostridia bacterium
CTCACCAAATACGGGTATTCCCTGAAACAGCATAATTGCAGTTAATAAAGCCGCAGTTACTCTTTTTAATAAACTCATTTTTTTCCTCCATTCTTTTTATTTTATCCTTAGTTATAATATCTAAAAAAAGGCTGTTTTGTCAATATGTTCAATTAAATAATAAAAAAGGGTAAATAATCAAAAAAATTATACTGTTTATACAAAATTTAATTTTTTGACCTTACCCTTTTCCAAATTTTGTATATAAGCTTTATTTTATAGTTATTTCACCGTTTACAACTTCCGTTTCCATTCCCAGTGCCTTTACTATTTCTCTTAAATTAACATAATTATATCCGTCTATATTTACAGCTTTTACGTTTTTGATACTGCCGTTTATATTCAGCTCTGTTTCATTTGTTTTGTTGTTTATTGTTACTGCCTTGCTGTCTTTGTCATATCCTACGTCAAAACCCATATTTTCAAAATTTCCGACCTTTATAAAATTCATATCATCCTTTAAAATTCTGTCAATTTTGTATTCTTTTCCGTTTACTACAGCCCTGCCTTCCGTAACCAACTCTTCCCCCTCCTCTTCACCTGCCGCATATACTTCCCACGTCTTTTTAAAATTCTCAAAACTTCCGTATGCTTTTTTCAGCTTATCGGGTGTGCTTCCCCATTGGCTTAGCTGAAAATGCGGCTTGTCAACGGGATTGGTCCAATCCCCTCCCCATTCAAGCCCCAGCTCTTTTCCTACTGTCCCTGCCTTTTCAAACCAGCCGTCACTGTCATTATAAGCGCCTTTTCCGTCATTTCTTATTATGTCAAAGGCAACGCCCCACTGATGCATACTTGAATAATCGGAGCCTTTTGCATAGGTCACAATTTGCCCCGGCTTTGTCCTCCCCTGTGCATAAAGAGCATTTTGTTCCGCCACTGTTCTGAAGGACTCTCCAAGCTTCACGATCAGTCCCCTTTTTTTACATTCTTCAATTAATTTTTCAGCCTTTTTTTGAAGCTCAGGATGACACAAAGTTATATCTCTTGCCATATATTCACCTCCCAATAAAATATATGACAAATTGCCTTAAAATGCTACTTTATTATATAAATCACAGCGTAATACACCACAGGCACCAAAACTGCGGGCAGCAGATTTGCAACATTAATTTTTCTTATTCCAAGCATATCGATACCAAGCCCCGTAATGAGTATTCCTCCCACTATTGAAACCTCTCTCATTATATCCCCCGTCATATACGGCTCCACAAACCCCGCCATAAGTGTAATAAGCCCCTGATACACAAACACAGATACGGCGGCAAAAACCACTCCTATACCCATAGTTGATGCAAAAACCACGGCATAAACACCGTCAAGAACACTTTTTGTAAAAAGTATTGAATAATTATGATTTATACCGCTCTCTATTGAACCTATAATAGCCATACTTCCCGTACAGTAAAGTATACTTGCCGCTACAAATGACCTTGATATTGAGCCTTCGCTTCCCTTTAATTTGCTTTCTATGAGATCCCCCGCTTTTTTCATTTTCCCCTCAATATCAATTACACTGCCTGCAATGCCGCCTAAAACAAGGCTCACGGCAAAAAGCACTGAATTGTAGGGTTCAAAAAGCATTTTGTCAAGCACCCCCGCAATTCCCACAAAAAGCACTGCAAGACCCGTCGCCTGGGACGTTATTTCCTGCATTCTTTTATCAAATCTTCCTCTTACTATAATTCCCGTAATTGCCCCTGCTATTATGGCAATTACATTTACAACTGTTGCTATCATTTATTTTTCTCCTTTCCCGTACCTATTTTAAGACTTCTTGCGTAATAAAATAGGTACTGCTGGGCATATCCTGCAAGCTCTCCCCACCTGTTTTTTGCAAATTTATGTATATCCTTAATATTTGTGTCCTCACCATTAAAATAAAAATATTCCATAACTCTTTTTACCCAAACATCTGTTGGGAAAACCTCTCTCCTGCCCATTGAAAAAAGCATTGTGCAGTCTGCCACCTTTTGCCCTACACCCTTTATTTTTAAAAGCATTTTTAAAAGCTCATCTGTTGACAAGCTGTCCGTTTTCGTAAGATCCACTTCCCCGCTTTTCAGCTTATCGACACAATCCTTAACATACTTTGCCCTAAATCCCATTCTAAGCTCAAAAAATTCCTCTTCACTTACGTCCTTTAATTCATCTGTTGTAGGGAACAAAAAATCCTCTCCGCACCTTTTGCCGTATTTTTCCGCAAGCCTGCTTATTATGCCCTTTATTCTGGGTATGTTGTTGTTTTGAGATATTATAAAGCTCAATAAGCACTCCTGCTTGTCCTGATTTAATATTCTTATTCCTCCCGCATATTCAACGGCACTTTTCATTATATGGTCATTTAATGAAATTTTTTCCTTTATTTCATTGTAATCCC
Organism: Clostridia bacterium; assembly: GCA_030536675.1. GTDB lineage: Bacteria > Bacillota > Clostridia > Lachnospirales > CAG-274 > Gallispira. The sequence continues at coordinate 2,420 of JAUNPM010000262.1, forward strand.
TTTCCATATCAAAATAATTTTTCCATATGCTTTCATATTCATTAATGCTGCAGGGATAAAATTCAATTTTATTTTCATATTGCTTT
>JAUNPM010000010.1 GCA_030536675.1 Clostridia bacterium
AGGGAGAAGCTGTATAATGGAGGTTATGTGGGAAATATAGAAACAAAATAAGGGTCAAATGTTGACAGCAATACTTTTTGAAGGTATAATATTTATATAAGTAACAGGGAGCAGTATTATTACAGGGGGACAAATGAAAAGAGTATTAAATAAAATCATAGCTTTATTTGTGATAATGGTTATTATGTGTCTGCTTTTTGTGTTGGCTTTAAATGACAATATTAAGATAAGGGAATACAGTGAAATAACAGACAAGGTAACGGAAAGTAAAAGAATAATGCTTATAACCGATCTGCACAGTACAATATACGGTGAAAATCAAGGGGAGCTTATGGAAAAAATAAATGAAGAAGCTCCCGACGTTATACTCCTTGGCGGAGATATTGTTGACGATGTGAGAGATGACAGAGGCAGCAGGCTTTTGCTTGAGCAAATAGGCAGTAAATATGATTGTTATTATGTATCGGGAAACCACGAATATTGGTCGGAAAGAATAAATGAAATAAAGGATATGATAAGGGAATACGGAATAAGAGTACTTGAAGGAGAGGGTGTTGCGCTGAATGGTGAAATTGCGCTGTGGGGCGTAGACGATCCTGATTGTCAATATGAAAGGTACGGCGCTATCGACGATTGGTACGGACAGCTTTATAAATGCTCCGGCTCTTTAAATGAGAATATGTATAATATTCTGCTTTCTCACAGACCTGAAAGAACGGAGGATTACAAAAGCAGTAATTTTGACGTTGTATTAAGCGGACATGCTCACGGGGGACAGTGGAGGATACCGTTTTTGATAAACGGAGTGTATGCGCCAAATCAAGGCTTTTTTCCAAAATATGCAGGGGGAAAATATGAGCTTGGAAATGTGGATATGATAGTAAGCAGGGGGCTTGCGAAGTCTAATATTCCAAGAATATTTAATCAGCCTGAAATTGTTGTTATAAATATTGAGCCTTATAAGGGATAATATAAGAATTATTTTTTAAAAATGAGAGGAGTGAAAAAATGAAATTAAGAAAAGTTATGGGTATTGTATTAACAGGGGCTCTTATATGTTCCACAGTGAGCACTGCAGGGGCAAATGAGTTTGATGACAGCTTTTGGGAGTGGTACTTTGGCGAGTATTTTATTGATGATGGATATGATACGAATGACTATTATGTTCCTGTGATCACATCACCAAGGGAATACGACTCAATTATTGCCTCTGATGAAATACGCATTAAATGGAAGTATACGGGCAACGAAAGCTGTGTTGTATGCGTAGAGGACGAAACGGGAAATGTGTCTGAAATCCAAGGGGAAAGCGGAAACAAGGCAATTATTTTGTCAAATAAGCTTGCAAAGGGAGCGTCATACACAATTACGGTCAAGGCGGGAAGCAATGTTTCAGAGCCTGTTAAGATAAGGATACTTGATAATAAGCAGGAAATTGTAGAAATTGTTTCAAGAACCGATGTTGAAAAAGCCGAAGAAAGGATCAATACTGAGCTTGTTATACCTGAGGGGGCTTTTGATTCAAAGGAAAGTGCCGATAAACGAATGAAAACCATAAGTGTTAATGTGTGGCAGTTGAATTCAAAAAATCAAAAAGTCACGTCATCAATACCTATTACCGTAAATGCACAGCTGGCTGATACGGTAACTAAGATATTTAATGAAATATATCTGAATCAGCTGCAATTTCCTATTAAATCAGCAAGCTGTTACAGCTACAGAACCACTGTAAGCGGAGGCAGATTGTCCGAACATGCTTATGGTACGGCAATTGACATAAACCCCAATGAAAATTACTGTGTATATTCAAGCGGTAATGTAGTGGGAACCTGTTATGAACCTTATACGAATCAGTATTCTGTTGTTCCCGAAATAATTAATATTTTCAGAAAATATAATTTTTACTGGGGCGGGTCATTTGGAGATTATATGCATTTTTCTTATTTTGGTACATAAATGATATTGAAGTGACCTATTTATTTAAGAAATATAAAGGGCAGTGTATAATAAGTGAGTTATACATTGCCCTTATTTGTAATTAAAGCATATTTGTGCCGTCTAAATTATTATCTATATTAATATATTGGGCTATTGTTTTTGCAATATCACTGAAGGTTTCTCTTGTGCCTAAGTTACGTGGCTTAACACTGTTTCCGTACATTAAGAGAAAAGAATGTTCCCTTGAATGGTCCGTTGAAGGAGTGGTAGGGTCACAGCCGTGATCACTTGTTATGAAAAGTATATCTTCAGCTTTCATTGCGGACATAATTCGGGGCAAATTGTCATCGAAATATTGCAGGGAGTCTGCAAAGCCTTTAACATCGTTTCTGTGACCGTAAAGCATATCGGTATCAACTAAATTTGTGAATATAATACCTTCAAAGTCTTCATTGATATATTTTATGGTTTGTTCGATACCTTGGGCATTTGTATGAGTGTGTACGGACTTTGTTATGCCTCTGTTACAAAAGATATCCTCTATTTTACCTACGCAGGCAACTGTTTTTCCCTGTTCCTTTGCACAGTCAAGAAGTGTGGGAGCTATGGGAGGAAGTGAAAAATCCTTTCTTCCCTCCGTCCTTGTGTAATTGCCTGATGTGCCCGTAAATGGGCGGGCTATTACTCTTGCAACGCCGTGCTCTCCTTGGAGCAGGTTTCTTGCAATTTCGCACATTTTGTAAAGCTCCTCTGTAGATATAATATCCTCGTGAGCGGCTATTTGAAATACGCTGTCGGCAGATGTGTAGACAATGGGTCTGCCTGTTGCCATATGTTCATCTCCCAGCTCCTGTATTATTACTGTGCCTGACGCTGCACGGTTTCCTAAAATTTTTCTGCCTATTGAGCTTTCAAAGGAATTTATTACATCGCATGGAAAACCGTCGGGATAGGTGGGGAAGGGCTTGTTAAGATGTATTCCGCTTATTTCCCAGTGACCTGTTGTGGTGTCCTTTCCCTTTGAGCGCTCTTTCATTTTGCCGTATGCACCTATTGGGCTATTTGTTTTTTCGTAAATATTGTATCCGTCTATTAAGCCAAGTCCCAGTGAACACATATTTTTAAGATTTAAAGAGGGTATTTGTTCTTTAACGTGCATAAGAGTGTTGCTGCCTGTATCTCCGTATTCTGAAGCATCGGGAAGCTCGCCTATGCCTACGGCATCAAGTACTATTATTATTCCTCGTTTCATAGTATTACCTCCGAATTATTTTAAAATTTTATAAATGAGAGGCTTTGGCTCGGGCTTTTCGGAGCCTATCTTAATTGCTTTTCTGGCTATTGCATCGGCAATTTTACAGCGCTTATCATCCTTGGCAAATATTCGGGCAAGTATTTCGCCTTTTTCCACTTTGTCGCCTACTTTTTTCTTAAGCATAATGCCTGCGCCGTAATCTATTACATCTTCTTTTGTTTTTCTGCCTGCTCCCGTAAATGAAGATGCCTTTCCCAAAGCCAATGCATCTATTTCGGTTACATATCCGTTTTTATTTGATATAATGGCAGATTTGCATATCCTTTGAGGAAAAAGTGAGTAATTGTCTATTACAGCGGGGTTGCCGCCCTGCATTGCTATAAGCTCGGAAAATTTATAAAGACCTTTACGGTTTCTGATATTTTCGTTGAGCATATGAAGAGCTGTTTGTGTGTCCTCTGCAATTCCTCCCATTATAAGCATTTCCGCACCAAGAGCAAGAGATACATCTTTTAAGGAGCCTTCTTTCTGTCCTTTTAAGATTTCAATAGCCTCTATTACTTCAAGGCTGTTGCCTATGTTCATACCAAGAGGTTCGTCCATATTTGTTATTACGGCAGTGACTTTTTTGCCTAAGTTTTTGCCTAGCTTTATCATTTCCTTGGCAAGAAGCTCAGCATCTTCAATGTTTTTTGTAAAAGCTCCTTTTCCACACTTTACATCAAGAACAAAGCCGTCTGCACCTCCTGCCAGTTTTTTGCTCATTATGCTTGAGGCTATAAGAGGTATACTTTCAACGGTACCTGTTACATCACGAAGGGCATAAATATATTTATCGGCAGGGGCAAGGGTTTCTGTTTGTCCCATAATAACTATGTTTATGTCGTTGACCTGCTTAATTGCTTTGTCCATATCAATATTTATATTGAAGCCGGGTATTGATTCCAGCTTATCAAGAGTACCGCCCGTAAAGCCAAGCCCTCTGCCTGACATTTTTATTACGGGAAGTCCCAAGGAGGCAACAAGGGGTGCAACGACCAATGTGGTGGTGTCCGCAACTCCTCCTGTGCTGTGTTTATCTATTTTAAAGCCGTGTATGCTGCTTAGATCAAGTGTTTTGCCTGAATAGGTCATTGCCATTGTTAAATCAGCTGTTTCACGCTCCGTAAGAGAATTAATACATATTGCCATAAGCATTGCCGCAACCTGATAATCGGGAATTGATTTTTCGATTACTGATCTTATAAAAAACTTGATTTCATCGTTTGTAAGTTCCATATTATTACGCTTTTTTATTATCAAATCTACAAACCGCATATTAACACTCCCTTGTAAAAATATTTTTTGCTATAATTATAGTATAATATTGCAAAAAGAAAATATCAATGATAAAATTAAAATAAGAGGTGAAGTTTTTATGAAGAACAGCGTAATTATTGTTGCTGCGGGAAGCGGTAAAAGAATGAGATCGGCTATTGCAAAGCAATATATTGAATTAAAGGGCAGGACCATATTAAGCTATACTGTTGAAACATTTAACAGCAGTGAATATATTGATGAGATCATACTTGTAACAAGCAGTGAAGCAAAGGAATATGTGAGGAAAGAAATAGTTGAAAGATATGGATTTCATAAGGTCAAGGCTATTGTTGAAGGCGGAGAAGAAAGACAGGATTCAGTTTACAGAGGAATTTCTGCTGTAAGTGAGGATACGGATATAGTGCTTATTCACGACGGAGTAAGACCTTTTGTTGCGGATAAGTATATAGCAATGCTTGAAAGTATTGCTATGGAATTTGGCGGCTGTGTTCTGGGCGCTCCCGTTAAGGATACAATAAAAATATGTGATGAAGAGGGTTACATAAGTGAAACTCCCGACAGAAAAACACTGTGGATAGCACAGACCCCCCAGTGCTTTAAGTATGATATTATTAAAAATGCCTATGAAAAAGCGGAGAAGGAGGGCTTTAAGGCTACAGACGATTCAATGATAGCTGAAAGAGCGGGAGTAAAGGTAAAAATGGTAGAGGGAGATTATGAAAATATTAAAATAACAACTCCCGAAGATCTGTATATGGGGGAGGTCATACTTGAGAATATGATCAAAGGAAGAAAAGGCTGATATATGATTTTATGGCTTTTTGAGGGCAGTATTTAAATATATGAGGGAATATGATAAATGAAAAAATTAAGGCTTTTATATGGAATGATTATTATTTTAGTTTATATTGTTATAAATGGGGCTGTTGTGTTTGGAAACAGGGGCAACGGATATTTAACTACCGACGGAAATAACATATATAAGATAGTTGAAGATAATCCGAGATCGGGAAATATGATATACAGATATGATATGAGAGGTTTAAACGGCAGACGCCTTTATTCTTCACAGGGATATATTGAAATTAAAGGGGTTTTTGGCAAATATCTGTATTTTAATGAATATTCCTCCAATAATGGTGACACAGGCTTAAAGGCAATGAATTTAAAGGATAATTCTGTTAAAAGGGTATATGACTTAACTGATAATGTGGAATATTTTGGAGGAAGTGAAATATATCTGAGGAAGCAAAAGTTATACTTTGAGGAATTATTATGTGTAAATGTCAGCGGTAATAATGTTAAATATATATGTGACAATCTAAAGGAGTATACTGTTAAGAATGATGAACTGTATTATATACAACATATAGATAATCAAACAAATTGTTTCGGAATATATAAGGCTGATGCCGACGGTTCAAATCCACAACTTTTGTATGATAATTTTATTGGGAACGGTGTGTATTTTTCAAATGAGGGATTAATATGGGAGCTTTTGGAGCAGGGTAAATATGACAGAAATATGTCTTTGGAAAGTAAAAGCACATATTATTTGAGAGATATTGATACAGGAAAAGATGAAATTATAAATATAAAGGAATATAAAAATATAGATTTAAGCAGGAGAGTGTGCTCAACAAGAAAAGAAAAAGAGTACTATTATAAAAACAATGAGATATATAGGATAAATGCTCAAAATGACATTGTAAAGGTTGGCAAAATTCGGTTTGACAATGCATATATTTTGGGTGTTGAGGATCAATATCTTTATTATGCAAATGATAAAAATAAGATAAAGAAAATTAAACTTAAGACTGATAAAAATATATTCTCCAAAATATTTGAAGCGTTGACAGAGGAGAGTTGAACAAATCTTTTAAAAGGCTGTAAATGGAAATTAAATTTAAGCTTTATATATAAGGTTTTTACAAAGGGACTGCCGTATAATAAATGGCAGTCCACTCTGTTTTAGGTTGTCCAATAGGAATTTATTTCGGCTTCCGTAAGATGATTTACAAATTTATTGTTAAGTTCTACAAAAAAGTAAAGCTCCTGCAAGACATCCGCTGTTTTGGAATATGTAAAAAGCTCGGCTCTTGTTGCGGGCAGAGGTTGATTTTCAAACTTTATTATTATGTTTTTTACGGATATAAGGTCGTCCTTATAGGAGGATTTGTTGTGGATATTATTGCTTATTTTATATATAATGTCAATTATATCGGAGCGGAGAGGAAGATTTTTAAGAGTGCATAAAGAGAGATTTTTATGTATTCTGTCTATAGTGTGGCACTGTTCTCTACGCATACTTAAATATTCGTTAAAGTAGTGGGATTTTTCAAATTCCACGTTATAGCTGTTGCTTAGAACATTATCACAGCATTTGTTTATTTTATCAAATATAAATGTCAGCCAGTCATTGTCAAATTCACTGTTGTTTTCTATTGAAAATGCTGTTTTCTTTAAAAGAGATGAAATGTCAAGTTCGATTATCTCGCAATCCCTCTTTATTTTTGCGGATATATCTCTGAAAAATACATTTAAAATAAGGGCGCACAGACTGCCTATAAAAAGAAGCATTACTTCGTTATAAATAGCGTGAGGGCTGAAGCTTTTCATTAAAAGAAAATGGGTGGTGACCACCGTACTTGATGAAAGGGTGTTAAGCCAGCCTAAAATGTAGCTTACGCTTACAAGGAGGAGCATAAACACAAAAAATGCACCTTCGTTGTAGCCTATGTTTGTGAAAAGAATATATGCCGAAAGCATTGCGTAGAAATAGGACAATATACGTTTAATAACATCATTGACCGTTTCTTTTTTTGTGTCCTGAATACTTAGAAGTGTTATAACTGCTGCGCTTGCACTGTATTCAAGTCCGAGCATATGACATATTAAATAAGAAAGGGTGCTGCCGCCCGCTATTCTGAAAACCTTATTAAAATTGATATTGTTCACAATTACCAGTCCTTTGTATTTACTTAATTTAAAGTATACAATATTATGCAGGAATTGTAAAATAAAATTTACAGGCTTTGATGTTCAATTTAATTTTACAAAAAAGTACTTGCAATATTAGGGAAAATGTGATATAGTTCTTTCTGTGAGATACAAATGTACATAGAGGGAGCACAGTATATGAATAGAAATTTTGACTATTATATTGTGGATAAAAGAGTAATGCCCGATGTTTTTGTTAAAGTGGTAGAGGCAAAGGAGCTTTTGGATAAGGGTATGGTTATGTCTGTGCAGGAAGCCGTGGATAAGGCGGGAGTAAGCAGAAGCGCATACTACAAATACAAGGATTATGTATCAGTCCTTGGAAATGATACAAGAGGAAAAATTGTAATACTTGCCTTTAATCTTGAGGATAAGGCGGGTATTTTATCTCTTGTGCTCAATATACTTGCCGACCATGGGGCAAATCTTCTTACGATAAATCAGACTATACCAGTAAGTAATGTTGCCAATGTTACAATTACCATTGATACAGGGAATATGACTGCGGAAATAAAGGATTTACTTGAAAGTATAGGACGAATACATGGAGTGTTGAATATTAAAATTATAGCTAGGGAGTGAAAGTAAAATGGCAGTTATTGCGGTTTTGGGATACGGAACTGTAGGTTCCGGTGTTGTTGAGGTTATAAATGTGAACAGAGAGCGTATTGAGGCAAAGGCCGGTCAGCCTATTAATATTAAATATGTTCTTGACTTAAGGGATTTCCCGGGAGATCCTGTTCAGGATATTATAACACATAATTATGATGATATTTTAAACGATCCAGAAGTTGAGGTTGTTGTTGAGGTTATGGGTGGAATAAACCCTGCTTATACCTTTGTTAAAGGTGCTTTAAATAAGGGCAAAAGTGTTTGTACGTCAAATAAGGAGCTTGTGGCTGCTCACGGCGGAGAGCTTATGAGAATAGCAAAGGAAAACAATGTTAATTTCCTTTATGAGGCATCTGTCGGAGGCGGTATACCTATTATAAGACCTATTAACAGAAGTATGACATCTGATAAAATAGAAGAAATAAAGGGCATTTTAAACGGTACAACAAATTATATGCTTACAAAAATGACTGCGGAAAACCTTGAATATGCTGATGTGTTGAAAAATGCTCAGGAAAAGGGATATGCAGAGAGAAATCCTGCTGCAGATGTGGAGGGCTTTGACGCCTGCAGAAAAATAGCAATACTTGCTTCTTTGGCTACTGAAAAAACAGTAGGCTATGATGATATATATACTGAAGGCATTACAAACATATCAAAGACAGATATAGATTATGTAAAGAAAATGGGCGGAGAGGTCAAGCTCCTTGCAAGAGCTAAATTTGACGGAGATAAGGTTTGGGCAATGGTTGCACCTACTATAGTTATGCCTGAAAATCCTTTAAGTATGGTTAGTGATGTGTTTAATGCAATACTTCTTAAGGGCAATATGCTTGGAGATGTAATGTTTTACGGCAAGGGTGCGGGAAAGCTCCCAACTGCAAGCGCTGTGGTATCAGACATTGTGGAGGCTGTTAAGCACAAAAACATTAATTTGGGTATAGGCTGGAGCGAGGACAAGCAGGAGCTTATAAGCATTGATGATGTGAATGTAAGAAAATTTGTGAGAGTTGAATATAATAGCATTGAAGAGGCTAAGGCTGATGTTAAAAAAATATTCGGCACAGACAAATTTATGGAATATTTTGAAGAGGACAATGAGTTTGCTTTTGTTACAAATGAAGAAAAGGAAAGCGAAATAAATGAAAAACTCAGTCAATTAATAAACTGTAAGGGTATTGCCGGTATCCTTAACACTATAAGAATAGAAGGCTAGGAGGCAAATTATGTTAATTGTAAAAAAGTTCGGCGGTTCTTCAGTGGCAAACGCCGAAAGAATTAATCATGTGGCTCAGACTATTGTAAACAGTTACAAAGAAGGCAACAAAGTTGTTGTTGTGCTTAGTGCTCAGGGTGATACAACAGATGAGCTTATTGAAAAGGCAAATGAAATAAATCCAAATGCCAGCAAAAGGGAAATGGATATGCTTCTTGCAACAGGCGAGCAGCAGTCTGTTGCGCTTATGGCAATGGCTATTGAAAAGCTGGGATACCCTGTAATATCTCTTAATGCTTTCCAGTGTAAGATATATTCTACGTCTACTTACAGTAATGCAAGAATAAAGGATATTTCAACGGAAAGAATCAACAATGAGCTTGAAAGAAAGAACATTGTTATTATTACAGGCTTCCAAGGGGTAAACAGACATCTTGATGTTACTACCTTGGGAAGAGGTGGTTCAGATACTTCTGCCGTGGCTCTTGCCGCAAAGCTGGGTGCTGATTTGTGCGAAATATATACGGATGTTGACGGAGTTTATACCTGTGACCCGAGAATAGTTAAAACCGCTAAAAAATTGGATGAAATTACTTACGATGAAATGCTTGAACTTGCAAGTTTAGGTGCTAAGGTACTTCACAATCGTTCTGTTGAGCTTGCAAAGAAATACAGTGTAAATTTAGTTGTACGCAGCTCAATGACTGACGCTGAAGGTACTGTTGTTAAGGAGGATGTAAAAGTGGAAAGAATGTTGGTAAACGGTGTTGCCGTTGATAAGGATGTTGCCAGAATTGCTGTAATGGGTGTTAAGGACGAACCCGGTATTGCGTTTAAAATTTTCTCTCTTTTAAGTAAGGCAAAAATAAGTGTAGACCTTATTATTCAGTCTATAGGCAGGGATTCAAGCAAGGATATTTCATTTACCGTAACAAGAGGTGACAGAAAAGAGGCTGTTGAAATATTAGAGGCAAATAAGGGTAAGCTTGGATTTGAGTCAATAAGCTACAATGACAGTGTTGCAAAGGTTTCTGCTGTAGGCGCAGGTATGGCAACTAATCCCGGTGTTGCATCAATGATGTTTGAGGCAATATATGATGTGGGAATAAATGTAAAAATGATCTCAACATCAGAAATTAAAATAACTGTTCTTGTAAGTGATAAGGACGCTGACAGAGCTGCTGTTGCAATACACGATAAATTTATGGACGCAGGTATGCAGATCGGTTAATCACACTTTTTAAAAAATGTAATATATTATAATTAGGTGTTAAGGGCAATCCCCTCTCCCTTAACCTGTGGAGGAATTAAATTTTCTCCTCTTATAAAAAACGGCATTGCTTTACGGTGATGCTGTTTTTTTATTATATATTAACGGGAAAAATATTGGGGTAAAATAAAATATTGGGGCAGATTTAATTGCAGGAAGTGAAATTTTAGGTTAAAATATATATAGTAAAGTTATAAGTGAGAAAATAAGGAGGAAAATTTTATGGTAAGATGTGCAATAGTGGGACTTGGTGTGCAGGGTAAAAAATATGCAAAAATTATATATGGTGGAGAAATTGAAAATATGGAGCTTGTGGGAGTTGTGGCAAGATCCGAAAAAACAAGTGAGTGGGCAGAGGAAAATATACCGGGGGTCAAAATATATGCCGATTGTGAGCAGCTTTTTAACAACAGTATAGGTTTTGACGCTGTTATAATAACTACTCCACACAAAAGTCATCCGGAAATTGCAATTATGGCTTTTGAAAAGGGAAAGGGTGTACTTTGTGACAAGCCCTCGGGCATAAGCGTGAGAGAGGTTGAAAAAATGAATAAAATGTCGGAAGGATACCCTTTTGCAATGATGTTTAATAACAGAATACAGCCTGTTTACAAGTGGATAAAGGAGAGTTTGGAGAAAAAGGAAATTGGCAATGTTAAGAGAATACTTTTTGAAAGCAGTAAAAATTTGAGAACACAGCACTATCACAATTCGTCGGGCTGGAGAAGTACTTGGGAAGGAGAGGGTGGAGGTGCTCTCATTAATCAAGGACAGCATTTGCTTGATTTGTGGTGCTGGTATTTCGGTATGCCTGAAAAGGTGACGGGAAATATATGTTACGGAAAATACAATGACTTTGATGTGGATGATGAAGCTACAATTATTATGAAATATAAGGACAAGAGCGGCGTTTTTATAATTTCAACGGGCGAGCCTATGGGTGATGACAGAATTGAAATAATTGGGACCGAGGGGAAAATAGTTGCTGAGGGAAATAATGTCAAGCTGTGGAAGTATGAAAACAGCATTGAGTATATAAAAAATGCCTGTGTAAATAACGGAGATGCTTTAAAGGGAAATGCAGAGGAAATGTATTTTGCTCCCGAAAAAAATCCATATAATATTATGCTTAAAAATTTTGCCGATTATGTTGAGGGAAGAGCCGAGCCTGTGGCAAAGGGCATTGAGGGAATCTATCCCCTTAAGATATGTAAAGCAGTATACAAATAAATTTAAAAAAATATCCTCAAAGGCTTTTATATGCCGAGGATATTTTTTGTTATGCGCCTGTCTTAGTTGAAATGCCTTTTTTTATTTCCAGAATACCCAAAACAAACAGAAAAATGCCGAAGGCTTTACGCAAAAGTGAAGGATCTAAAAAATTCATAATTATTGAACCTGTGACTGCTCCTGCCAGCCCCCATAAAATAAGAGGCTTTAAATTGGATTTTTCAATGTTTTTATTTTTAATATGGGTTATTAGTGCAATTACGGCAGTAGGTATAAAGTAAAAGAGATTTATTGCCTGTGCGGTTTTCTGCTCCATATCCATAAATATTGAAAGAGCGGGTATAAGAATCGTTCCGCCTCCTATACCCATACCGCTTATTATGCCTGATAAAAAGCCTGTTACAATTAATATAATCATTTTATCACCATTTTTGCAGCTGCTATAAGCATAAAGCCGCCGAATATAATGTGAAGCCACTTACCTGAAAATTTACTTAGAATTTTAGCGCCTGTGTAACCGCCCGGAATACCGCCTATGCATACGTATAAAAGTGCCTGCCACGGTATATTTACCTTAAATACATATATGAGAGCGCTTATGACGGAAAGAGGCAGAATAACCGCTATGGCTGTGGCGTGAGCCTTGTGTTCTTCTGTTTTTAAAATACGTTCCATTCCCGGAACAAGTATGGTGCCTCCTCCCGCTCCGAAAAAACCGTTGGCAAAGCCTGTGACTATGCCTAGAATACCTGACTTATTCATAAAAAAATCACCATAGTTATTATGTAACGTAAGGTGATTTTTTATACAAATTAAATTTTACCGTTTATAATATCCCCTGACCATTGCAAAAGCTGTTCAGACGCCTTATCAAAATCTTTTTCATAAAACTTGTCAAAATAATTTGTCAGAATTGTCAGATCAAGGTCTGTAAGACAGTGGACAAGCTCGTGTATTCTTTTGACATATTTTCCTTTTTTGTAATAATATTTTGCCTGAAGAGCAAAACAGACTTCTTTGTAAAGAACCTTTAATATACCGGTGTCTTTTTCGTGAAGTGCGTTATGAATACAGGCGTGATAAATATTGCAGGCATCAGCTTTGCAGGAACGCCAAGCATCGTCTTTTCTTATTCTACCGCTTAACCAGCTTAAATCACCGTAAAGTGCGTTTGTATCGTGGTAAAATTGAAATAAATCGGAAGGGCTCCAATTTGAAAGCTCTTTTTTTCCTGATATAAAACCGCATATTTTGTCACGGTGTTCAAGAGGTGATATTGTTTTCTCATAGGTTTTAAGGTCTTGATAGGTGAAGTTATCAAGTATTACAACAACGTCAATATCGCTGCTTTCGGTGGCTTCTTCTCTTCCGTAGCTGCCTTGTATCCCTATAAAAACCACACGGTCTTTAAATGTGTCAAGTATGGTGTTTTTAAAGTTTTCAAGCCATATTTTCATAGTTATCTCCTCCCTTTGGTTTATAATGCTTAATGATTGTTATATTGTGCTTTGGTAGTAGTCGCAGTCTTTATTAAGAAGGCAGTTTTCACAGTCGGGCTTTCTTGCCTTGCATATGGTTCTTCCGTGGGCTATTATTTGGGTGTTGTATCTTCCCCAATGGTCTTGAGGGAAAATGTCCATAAGCTGAAATTCAATTTTAACAGGATCATCACAATTAACAAATCCAAGTTTGTTGCTTATTCTTTTTACGTGAGTATCCACAACTATACTGGGAATATGAAAAATATGTGTTCTTACTACGTTTGCCGTTTTTCTCCCCACTCCCGCAAGTCCTGTTAATTTGTCAATATCAGAGGGAAGCTCTCCGTTATAGTCAGATAAAAGCTGTTGAGAGGCTGATATTATGTTTTTGGCTTTATTGTGATAAAATCCCGTGGAATGTATATCTTTTTCAAGCTCTTTAAGGTTTGCGGAGGCAAAGTCATTAAGACTTGTGTATTTTTTAAATAATTTATCTGTTACCATATTTACACGATCGTCGGTGCATTGTGCTGAGAGCATAGTAGCTATTAAAAGCTCATAGGGCTTTGAATAATGAAGATAGCATTTATCTTCTGTCGGGTATATGGAGTCAAGAAGTGAAAGCACATTTTTGACTTTGGTATTTATTGTATTAGGTTTTTCAGCCATTAATTTTTTCCTCCCCGTAAAAAAATCCGTAATTTAATTATAGTTGACTTGACAAGTACTGTCAATATTGTTTATAATCAATTTAGTAAGCAAATTAAGTTTTGTTTGTAAGAATTACGGTTAATTTAATAAAAAGTTAAGCGAAAATTCATTATTTATGAAAGGAGGAAGGCAATGTGAGTTGGGGTGACTGGCTTATATTAATTGTTGTTATTATTGCAGCTGTTGCAGGAGTTCTTATTTTCTTAAATAAAAAGGCTTATAAGAAAATGAATGAGCAGAATGAAATGATCGAACAGAGTAAAATGCTTCAAACTGCTTATATTATAGACAAGAGATAAAATATCAAATGTAACTTCTTTACCCAAAATAGTTACAGAGCAAATGCCTAAGTGGAGCCGATTTATGAAAATGTACTTTGTAAAGGTCAAAATCGGTCCTAAGATAGCTACACTTATTGCTGATAAGCGTGTTTATAATGCTTTGCCTGTGAAAAAATCCGTAAAGATCGAAATCGCAGGACTTTATATTGTAAATATGATCGGTATGAAAACTCCAGAGCAGCTTAAGGAAATGGAAAAATCCAAAAAAGAAAAAGCTAAGGAAGAGAAAAAAGCAGCAAAAGCAAATAAGAAAAAATAATATGTAATTTAATTATTAGTCTTTTCATATAATTACCTATAAATAATGAGGAGTTATTATGAAAAGGCTAATTTTATTTTTGTTTGTACTTATGATGACCGGCTGCACAAAGGCGGAAAATTCATACCCTACAATACAGGATAAGCTTATGGCTATGACCTCCTATTCGGCGGACTGCAAACTTACATACATATCAAATAAGGGTGAAACCGTATATGAAACAAGTATGATCGCTGCTCAAGACGGACGTTACAGAATAACAACAAAATCCCCTGAAGATTATAAAGATAATGTTGTTATGTATGACGGGAATATGGTTTGGCAGTATAATCCCAATCTTAAAGAAAATAAAATAAGCGTTAATCCTCCAGACAAGGCTTCAAGACGTGAAATAATATTATTTAGTTTTCTTGAAAATTATGTTAAAAGCAAGGATGTGGGAGTTGAAAGTGCAAATATTGATGAAAGCAGATGTACCGTGCTTGAGGCTAAGCTTGCGGGGGGAAATGATTTGCTTTCATATGAAAAATTGTGGGTGGAAAATGAAAGCGGTGCTCCCCTTAAACTTGTAATATATGATTGTGAAAATAAAGAAAGAATAGTTGCAGAATTCGGTAATTTCGTTTATAATTATAGTTTAAAGGATGATGATTTTAAAATTTTGAAATAGGAGTATGGTTTTTAATGTATGAGTACCACAGATTACTGGCTGAAATTAATTTGGACGCCATTGGAAATAATATAAGAGAAATCAAAGGAAGGTTAAAAAGGGAAACACAGCTTATGGCTGTTGTGAAAGCTGACGCATATGGTCACGGAGCGGAAGAGGTAAGCAAGGTATGCCTTTATAACGGAGCAGACCAGCTTGCAGTTGCGACCTGTGATGAGGGTGTACAGATAAGACAGTGGAGCATACAGGTCCCTGTGCTGGTGCTGGGAAATACTGTTGACGGACAGCTTGAAACGGTTGTAAATTATTCGCTTACACAGGCTGTGTTTAAATATGAAACGGCAAAAATTATGTCTGATATTGCCGTAAGGCTTGGGAAAACTGCTCTTGTACATATAAAAATCGATACTGGTATGAGCAGAATAGGCTTTTTGCCTACCGATGAAAGTGTGGATGAAATAGAAAAAATATTTGCTTTGCCTAATTTAGAGGTTACGGGCATATTTACGCATTTTGCAACAGCTGATGAAAAGGATAAGACTTTTACAAGGGTACAGTACAGAAAATTTAGGTTTGTTACGGACAGACTTAATGAACTGGGATATAAAAATTTCATAAGGCACTGTGCAAACAGCGGTGCAATTTTGGATATGCCTGAATTACAGCTTGATATGGCAAGAGCCGGTATAATAATATATGGAATGTATCCAAGCAGTCAGGTAACTCATCCTATAAATTTAATTCCCGCAATGAGCCTTAAATCTCAAATAAGTTATGTGAAGGATCTGGAAAAAAATGTAAGTGTGGGATACGGAAGAACTTATTTTACAACACATAAAACAAGAGTGGCGACTATTCCCATAGGATACGCAGACGGATATTCAAGGGCTTTTTCAAATAAAAGCCGAGTTATAGTAAACGGTAAATATGCTCCTGTTATCGGTAATGTTTGTATGGATCAAATGATGATAGATGTTTCGGATATACCGAATGTTAAAGCAGGGGATCGTGTTATTATTATGGGCAGTGACGGTAAAAATAATGTGTCTGCCGAGGAGCTTGCAGAGCTATCGGGTACAATAAATTATGAGATAGTTTGCAATGTGGGTAAGAGAGTGCCGAGGGTCTATATAAAAAACGGAGAAATAATAAATACAAAAAAGATAAACTGAGAGGTATAATAAAAATTATATATGACAATAATATCACATAAGAAGAAAGTAATGCAAAGGGTTGGTTAGAAACTGTATAAAAATTTGTTTACATAAATCCAACTGTTTGCAATGCTGTTTCACTAAACTGAAATAAGGTGTGATAATATGATTGTTAAAAGAGGAGATATTTTTTATGCTGATCTGAGTCCCGTTATAGGGTCCGAGCAGGGCGGCGTAAGACCTGTTATTATTATTCAGAATGATGTTGGGAACAGATATTCCCCAACGGTTATCTGCGCTGCAATAACATCACAGATCAATAAAGCAAAACTGCCTACTCACATTGAGGTGGACAGCAAGCATTATTCCTTAAGCAAGGATTCTGTTATCCTTCTCGAACAGCTGAGAACAATTGATAAAAGAAGGCTTAAGGAGAAAATAGGGTTTGTGGACAATGCTATGATGGAAAAAATAAATAAAGGACTTTTAATAAGTC